>JBKBXH010000001.1:0-7865 GCA_046313655.1 Thermomonas sp.
CGGGGGCCTGGCAGGCGGCCAGCAGCAGCGCCATCGGCAGCGATAGGTGGCGATGGATGCGCGCGGTCATGCGTCCTCTTCGATGTCTTCCTCGGCGCGGCGCGCGCCTCACTGCCCCACCGGCAGCCACAGCAGCAGGGCCAGGCCCACCAGCAGGCGGTACACCGCGAAGCCGGTGAAACGGTGCTGCTGGATGTAGTGCAGCAGCCACTTCACCGCCACGAACGCGGTGATCGCGGCGGCCACGAACGCCACCGCCAGCGCGGTCCAGTCCTCGCCCGCGGCGTCGCCGGCCTTGAGCGTGCCCAGCAGCTCGTAGCCGGTGGCGGCGAACATGGTGGGGATGCCGACCACGAACGCGAATTCGGTGGCGGCGGCGCGGTTGGTGGTGCCGGCCAGCAGCGCCACGAAGATGGTGGCGGCACTGCGCGAGGTGCCCGGGAACACGCCTGCGGCGATCTGCGCGGCGCCCACCAGCAGCGCCACGGTCCAGGTGATGGCGGTGCGCTCGCCCTCGCGCGCGGCGCGGCGCGCGGCCAGCTGCTCGGCCAGCACCATCCATGCCGCGCCAATCACCAGCGCCCACGCCACCGGCGTCACCGTCTCCGGCAGCCGCCAGCCCAGCTTCTTCACCAGCAGCCCGCCGACCGCGGTGACCAGGAAGGCGGCGATCAGCTTGAAGGCGTAGTCGCGCGACTGCGCCGGGGTGGCGGTCTGCCCCAGCGGGTCGTAGGCGGCGGGCGCGTCCTTGCCGAGGAAGGCCAGCAGCATCCCCCACAGCCGCTTCCAGTAGATCACCACCACCGCGAGGATGGCCCCGGCCTGGATGGCGATGTTGAACAGGTCGCTGCGCGCGCCCAGCCAGTGCTCGGCGATCAGCAGGTGGCCGGTGCTGGACACCGGCAGGAATTCGGTGATGCCTTCGATGATGCCCAGCAGCAGGGCGGTGAACAGATCGTGCATGGGGATGGGCCGGCAGGAACGCCGCGCGGCAGGCGCGGCCGAGGGCGCAGGATAGCCGATTCTCCTGCGCACTATTTTTGTGCAATCAGCCACCATTCTCGCTCAAAGATAATGCTATCGCGCCTGGGCGATTCCACTATCCCCAATTGAATCAATATCTTGTATGACTGGCACGCATCCTGCTACATCCGGCATGTCGCAGCCCTGCGTCGCCCCTTCCCAACTGCCGCCCGAGGTTCCCCGATGTCGCTCGAACACGTCGAAAAACTGGTCAAGGATCACAAGGTCGAATTCGTCGACCTGCGCTTCGCCGACATGCGCGGCGTGCAGCACCACGTCACCTTCCCCGCCTCGATCATCGATGCCGGGCTGTTCGAGGACGGCAAGATGTTCGACGGCAGCTCGATCTCCGGCTGGCGCGGCATCCAGAACTCCGACATGGTGCTGCTGCCGGACGCCTCCACCGCGTTCGTGGACCCGTTCACCGCCGACCCCACCCTGGTGCTGGGCTGCGACGTGCTCGACCCCAACACCATGCAGGCCTACTCGCGCGACCCGCGCGGCGTGGCCAAGCGCGCCGAGGCCTACCTGAAGGCCAGCGGCATCGCCGAGCAGGCGTTCTTCGGGCCGGAGCCGGAGTTCTTCATCTTCGACTCGGTGCGCTTCGCCAACGAGATGGGCCACACCTTCTTCCACGTGGATTCGGAAGAGGCGCACTGGAACTCCGGGCGCGACTACGACGGCGGCAACAGCGGCTACCGGCCGATGGTGAAGGGCGGCTACTTCCCGGTGGCGCCGCTGGATTCGCTGCACGACCTGCGCGCGGAGATGTGCAAGACCCTGCAGCAGGTGGGCATCGAGGTCGAGGTGCACCACCACGAGGTGGCCAACGCCGGCCAGTGCGAGATCGGCACCAAGTTCAACTCGCTGGTGAAGAAGGGCGACGACCTGCTGACGATGAAGTACATCGTCAAGAACGTGGCCCACCGCAACGGCAAGACCGCCACCTTCATGCCGAAGCCGCTGGTCGGCGACAACGGCAGCGGCATGCACGTGCACATGTCGCTGGCCAAGGGCGGCGTGAACCTGTTCTCCGGCGACGGCTACGGCGGCCTGTCGCAGCTGGCGCTGTGGTACATCGGCGGCATCTTCAAGCACGCCCGCGCCATCAACGCCTTCGCCAACTCCACCACCAACAGCTACAAGCGCCTGGTGCCGGGCTTCGAGGCGCCGGTGATGCTGGCGTACTCGGCGTCCAACCGGTCGGCGTCCTGCCGCATCCCGTTCGTGTCCAACCCGAAGGCGCGCCGCATCGAAATCCGCTTCCCGGACCCGATGAACAGCGGCTACCTGACCTTCGCCGCGCTGCTGATGGCGGGCCTGGACGGGATCAAGAACCAGATCGACCCCGGCGCGCCCAGCGACAAGGACCTGTACGACCTGCCGCCGGAAGAGGAAAAGGGCATCCCGACCGTGTGCCACTCGCTGGACCAGGCCCTGGAGGCGCTGGATGCGGACCGCGAGTTCCTCAAGGCCGGCGGCGTGTTCACCGACGACTTCATCGACGGCTACATCGCGCTGAAGATGAAGGAAGTGACCGCGTTCCGCGCGGCCACCCACCCGCTGGAATACCAGCTGTACTACACGATCTGAGCCTCGCCGCGGCCCGGCCCGTGCCGGGCCATGTGCCGGCCACTCCGAAAACCCCGGGCCCCAGCCCGGGGTTTTCGCATGCGCACCTCCCGGGCGCAGGCACAGGGAGCTGGGCGGATACGCGCGCGGCGATGCGGCCGGACAGCCGGGGGGGTGAAGGAGGGGCGATGGCGGCGCGCGGGGACTCGCAGCGCCGGCATGCCGGGCGCACGCCGCGAGGCGGGTGCGGGGTTGCGGAAGAACCGGCAGCCCCGTCCTCCCTGACGGGGCCCGCAGCGGAAGGATGTCCTTCGCCACCCAGGGGTCACGGGCGGATCCGAGCGCTGCCGGTGAGGCCAGCTTGGCGGCAACCGGGGGCCGCCGCCATGAGAGCTTTTCTCGCTAGCGGGTAGGATTTTTCTGACCCCTGCCCTCGCCCGACCGCACGCCTCCCGATGCCTCCCCCAAACGCACGGGGCCCGCTTGCGCGGGCCCCGTGGCAATGCCTCCAACGCGGCGGCTTACTTGCGCGCGGTCAGGATCGGGGTCAGCAGGTCCGGCTTGCCGGGGATGCGCTCCAGGTGCGGGTAGCGCAGGCCGCCGTGGTAATCCAGCTTGACCGTGCGGTAGCGGTCGAACTCCTTGATCAGCAGTTCGATCGAGGCCTTCGGGTCCTTCGCCGCGGCCTTCACCGCTTCCTCCAGCGCGTCGTTGCTGTAGGCCTGGCCGTTGACCGCGACCACGCTGGCGCCGCTGCCGATGCCGGCGTTGAACGCCGGGCCGCCCCAGCGCACGTCGCTGATGGTGCCGTCCTTGCCCACGCTCAGGCCCAGCGAGTAGGTGAAGTCGGCGCCGCCCCAGCGCGCATTGGCCTTGGCATAGGCGCTGGGGGTGTCCTTGAACACCAGCTTCCAGCCGGCCGCCTCGATCCCGCCGGTCAGGCCCTTCTTGCCGTCCAGGCGCTCGCGCAGGAAGGTCGCCCAGTCATACGGCATCACCCCGTTGAGGGTGGCCACCACGGTGTCGAAGGTGTAAGTGTCCTGCTTCTCCCACTCGCCGTCGTTGACCCCGAAGAACGCCTTGGCGAAATCGTCCAGCGACTTCTTGCCGCCGGTGCGGGTGCGGATCAGCGCATCCGCCTCCAGCCAGATCATCTGCCCGCCGGAGTAGTAGTCCTCGCTCATCTGGTAGTTGCGGTAGGCGCGCGGGGCGCGGTTGGCGATGATCGGGTCGTTGGTGGTGTCCTGGATGTTGCGCCAGGACAGGCCCGGGCGGTTCTCCGCGTAGGTCGCGGCGACCAGCGCCAGCGCGTCGATCGACGCCGGCAGCGGGCGCATGCCGCTGCGCGCGGCCAGCACGTTGCCCCAGTACTGGGTCTGGCCCTCGTACACCCACAGCAGGCTGTCCTGCATCGGCACGTTGAAGTTCGGGATCCACAGGTCGGCCGGGCGGCGGTACTTGCCGTTCCAGCTGTGGGTGTACTCGTGCGCCAGCAGGTCGGTGAAGCCGGTCTTCTCGTTCCAGCCGGTGAAGTAGTCGGTGCCGACGCCGTTCTCGCTGGAGCGCTGGTGCTCCAGGCCGTTGCCGCCCATCTGCTCGGACAGCGAGAACAGGAACTGGTAGTGGTCGTAGTGCTGGGCGCCGTACAGCTTCAGCGCCTGCTCCACCATCGCCTTGTGCAGCGCGACCTGCTCCGGCTTGGCCTCGAGGTACTTCGGCGCATCCGCGATCACGCCCAGCTTCACCGGCACCTTGCTGCCGGCCGGGGTGAGGTCGATGTTCTTCGCGTAGCGGCCGGCGTACACCGGCGAATCCACCAGGATGTCCAGCGGCACGTCCTGGTAGTCCACGGTGTCGCCGCTGCGGCCCTGCTCCTGCAGCGCGGTGAACGCGGTCCAGCCGGCCGGGTAGGTGACGCGCATGTCGAACGGGATGCGGTGCGCGTAGTAGCCGGCCGGGTACAGCACAGTGGCGAGCGTCTGCAGGTTGAGCATGTTCGGGGTCATCACGATCCGGCCCTGGCTGGGGCTGGTCGGGGTGAGGTAGTCGAACTCGGCGGTGATCTCGCCGACCCCGGCCGGCACGTCCAGGTGGAAGGCGTTCACGTCGAGGGTGTCGCGCCTCCAGTCCAGCGTTTTGCCGTTGGCCTTGAAGGTGATGCCGGCGATCTTGTCGATCGGGTTGCGCGGGCTGTGGCCGCCCGGCACCCACTTCGGATACAGCAGGGTCAGCGGCCCGGCCTGCACCGGGATGGTCTCCTTCACCCGGAAGATGCGCTGCGACAGGTTGGTGGCATCCACCTCGAGCTTGATCGTGCCGGGGTAGGGCACGTCCTGCGGCGGCGGGATGTCCGGGGCCTGGGCGTAGGCGCCTCCGGCAAGCAGCAGGGACAGGGCGAGGGGCAGCAGGCGGCGCTTCATGGCGGACTCCGGGCAGCGGGGGTAAACCCGCATCCTACTGGCGGCGGCCACGCCACCCCTATGCCGAAAGACATGCACGCGCCTGCACGCGGCCTTGATCCGTGCCGGCGCACGCTCCATCCCCATCACCGCCGAGGGTTTCCGCATGCCGCTGCGCCCGTTCGCACTCCTCCCGGCCCTGCTGCTGACCGCCTGCGCCAGCCAACCGGCGCCGCCTCTGCCGCCAATGCCGAAGCCGCGCGCCAGGCCGCCGGGGCGCGCACGGTGCGCAGCCTCAAGCCCGGCCAGCCGATGACGATGGATTACCGCGGCGACCGCCTGAACGTGCTGCAGGACGCCGCCGGCAAGATCGACAAGATCAGCTGCGGCTGAGCGCGGCTCACTCCAGCGCGTCCGCGGGCGCCGGCAGCGGCGCCCGCGCGGCAGGATCGCGCGCATAGCGGCGCGCCACCAGCGCAGCCAGCGCCAGCAGGCCGGCGGCCAGCAGGAACGCCACGCCCGGCAGGCGCAGCGGGGCCTGCGGGCTGATGAAGAACCCGAACGCCCCGGCGAAGGTGGCCGGGGCCACGATCCCAGCCAGCGACACCAGGCTGCTCAGCGAGCCCTGGATGCGCCCCTGCTCGTTGGCCGGGACCTGGCGGGTGATCAGCGCCATCGTGGCCGGCCCGGCCACCGCCCACAGCGCGCTGATCGGCAGCCCCAGCAGGAACAGCCAGCCCTGCCCGGCCAGCCCGTACAGCACGAAGCCGAGGGTGCCGCAGGACAGCCCCAGCAGCAGCGCGCGGCGTTCGCCCAGCGCCTTCACCAGCCGCCCCACCACCGCCACGTTGACGATCACGCTGAGCACGCCGACCGCGGCCAGCACGTAGCCCGCCTGCTGTTCCTTCCAGCCGAAGGCGGCATCCGCGAACAGCACGAAGGTGCTCGGGTACACGTAATGGGCGAAGTTGGCGATGAACACCACCGCCACCAGGCCCCAGATCGCGCGATGCTCGCGCAGCATCCGCACCCCGCCCAGCGGGCGCGCGTGCCGCCAGTCGAAGCGCGGGCTGCGGCGCTCGCGCGGCAGCGATTCCGGCAGCACGAACAGGCCGTACAGGAAGTTCAGCAGGGCCAGCCCAGCCGCGCACCAGAACGGCAGGCGGTGGTCGATCCCGCCGAGCACGCCGCCCAGCAGCGGGCCGACGATGAATCCCAGCCCGAACGCCGCGCCGATCATGCCGAAGCCCTTGGCGCGCCGTTCCGGCGGCACCACGTCGGCGATGTAGGCATTGGCGGTGGTGAAGCTGGCCGAGGTGATCGCGGAAATGATGCGGCCCGCGAACAGCCAGCCCAGGGTTGGCGCCAGCGCCATGAACACGAAATCCGCGCCCAGCCCGAGGCAGGACAGCAGGATCACCGGGCGCCGCCCGAAGCGGTCGGACAGGGCACCCTGCACCGGCGCGCTGAAGAATTGCACCAGCGAGAACGCGAACGCGAACACCCCGGTCCAGTAGGCGGCGGTGGACAGCTCGCCGCCGACCATCTGCTGCACCAGGTGCGGCAGCACCGGGATGATCACCCCGAACGCCAGCACGTCGATCAGCACGGTCACGAAGATGAAGGCCAGCGCGGCCTTGCGCGCGGCGGGCGGCGGGATCGGGGTCACGCGATCATTCCGGTTGGGGGCCCGCGGGCGGCGGGCCGGGACTCCTGGGGTCAGGCCACGAAGGCCTCGGTGGCCAGCCATTCTGCATGTTCGCGCACGTCCTCGGGCCAGGCCGCCAGCTGCGCCTGGAAGCGGTGGAAATCGCCGGCGAACAGCGCGCGCGCGGCCTCCTCGCGCCCCGCCAGCTCGCCGCCGATCGCCTGCATGAAGCGGTAGGCCGCCTCCTGCGCCGCGCGCCGGCGGTCCTCCGTGGCGGTGACCGCGCGTGCCGCGTCCACCAGCCGGCGCAGCGCGATCGAGGCCCCGCCCGGCTGCGCCGCCAGCCAGTCCCAGTGCTGCGGCAGCAGGGTCACCTCGCGCGCCACCACGCCCAGCTTCGGGCGCCCGGGCCGGCGCGGGCGGCCGGGGCCGGACGCGCCCGCCTGCGGCCGCGACAGCCACGCCAGCAGGTCGGCGGCCGGCAGCTCCAGCGGCAACTCCAGCAGGCGCGCGTCGGCGTCGTCGAACACCCGCAGCGGGCGCTCTGGATAGGCGTCGAAGGCCTGCTTGGCCTTCAGCGCGACGTGGCGCAGCTCGCCGCTGGCGACCCGGTCGCTGCCGGAAAACGCGGTGCAGCGCAGGAACGGGCTGACCGCATGCGGCGGGCCTGCGCCCAGGGCGGACTCCTCCGGCACGGCTCAGCGCCCCGGCCCGACCTCGATGAAGCGCAGGAACTCGGCGCGGGTGCGCGCGTCCTCACGAAAGCTGCCCAGCATCTTGCTGGTCACCATGCTCACCCCGCGCTTGTGGATGCCGCGGGTGGTCATGCACTCGTGCGCGCCCACCACCACCACGCCGACGCCGCGCGGCTGCAGCGCGCGCTGGATGCAGTGGGCGATCTGCGCGGTCATCTTCTCCTGCACCTGGAAGCGGCGCGCGTAGGCCTCGACCACCCGCGCCAGCTTGCTGATGCCCACCACCTTGCCGTCCGGCAGGTAGCCCACGTGGACCTTGCCGATGATCGGCGCCATGTGGTGCTCGCAATGGCTTTCGTACTCTATGTCGCGCAGCACGATCATCTCGTCGTAGCCGTCCACCTCCTCGAAGGTGCGCGCCATGTAGTCGTCCGGGTCCAGCGCGTAGCCGCTGAACCAGTCCTCGTAGGCCTTGGCCACGCGCTGGGGCGTGTCCAGCAGGCCCTCGCGCGCCGGATCGTCGCCGGC
>JBKBXH010000001.1:7875-19346 GCA_046313655.1 Thermomonas sp.
CTCGGCCTGCGCGCGGGCGACGCCGTGGCGGACGTCATCGGGGCGGGAATCGGACATGGCGGCTCCGGGCGTGCGTGGGGGCCGCATGGTAGCGCGATTGGCGTCGGCCCCGGATCAACCCGCAACCGCGGCGCGACCGCCCAGCAGGCGCGCCGGCAGCATCAGCAGCGCGCGCAGGAACGCGAACACCGCCGCCAGCGTGATCCCCACCAGCCGCAGCGGCAGCGACAGCAGCCAGGCCAGCGGCCATAGCACCAAGGCCAGCAGCGCCAGCGGCCAGCACAGCACGAACAGCAGGCACCACAGCAGCAGGGCGGTCAGGGTCTTCATCGCGGCCTCCTCCGGCACGCCGCCGGCACTCCGGCACCCGCACCGTGGCGCGCCGGCTCGGCCCCGGCAAGCGGTTTGCGACGAACCCGGAAATGGCGCGACGAAACCGGCGCCGGCGCGCCGTCCCCGCCTCACGCCGGTGCCATCAGCCAGGCCAGCGCGGCCTCGCGATCGATCGCGGCCGGCAGGCTGCCGTAGGTGGTGCCGCCCTCCGGGCCCAGCCGCGCGGCGCACCATGCCTGCGCTAGCGGATGCCTCGCGCGCAGCAGCGTGGCCCCTTGCAGCAGCAAGGCCAACCGCTCGACGAAGGCGCGCGCGCCGGCTTCGTCGCTGCCCGCCGCGAGCATCGCCATGCCGGCTTGCAGCGCGGCGTCGAACTGCGCGTCCATGCCGGCCGCCGCCTGCCATTCGGCGCGCAGCGCGGCGCCGGTCTCCGGTTCGCGCGCCAGCGCGCGCAGCACGTCCAGGCACTGGATATTGCCGCTGCCTTCCCAGATCGAATTCAGCGGCGCCTGCCGGTACAGGCGCGGCAGCAGCGTCTCCTCGATGTAGCCGATTCCGCCCAGGCATTCCTGCGCCTCGTTGACGAAGCCCGGCGTGCGCTTGCAGATCCAGTACTTGCCGATGGCGGTGGCGACCCGCGCCAGCGCGGCCTCGCCGGGGTCGTGCGGCGCGCGATCGACCGCGCCGGCGACCCGCAGCGACAGCGCGGTGGCGGCCTCCGATTCCAGCACCAGGTCGGCCAGCACGCTGCGCATCAGCGGCTGCTCGAGCAGGCGCTTGCCGAACGCGCTGCGGTGGCCGGCGTGGTGCAGCGCCTGCCGCAGCGCCATCCGCATCAGCCCGGCCGAGCCCAGCATGCAGTCCAGCCGGGTCAGCATCACCATCTCGAGGATGGTGGCGACGCCGCGGCCCTCGGCACCGATGCGATGCGCCCACGCGCCGTCGAACTCGACCTCGCTGGAGGCATTCGACCAGTCGCCCAGCTTGTCCTTCAGCCGCATCAGCCGCAGCGCGTTCTTGGTTCCGTCCGGGCGCCAGCGCGGCAGCAGGAAGCAGCTCAAGCCGCCCGGTGCCTGCGCGAGGACGAGGAACGCATCCGACATCGGCGCCGAGAAGAACCACTTGTGCCCGACCAGCGCGTATTCGCCCTCCGCTTCCAGCGGCAACGCGCGGGTGGTGTTGGCGCGCACGTCGCTGCCGCCCTGCTTCTCGGTCATGCCCATGCCGAGGGTGACGCCGCGCTTGTCCGCCATCGGCACGTCGCGGCCGTCGTATTCGAACGCGCAGGCCTTGTCCGCCCACGCGCGCAGCGCTGGCGCCTGGCGCAGCACCGGCACCGCGGCATGGGTCATGGTCAGCGGGCAACTGCTGCCGGGCTCGGCCTGGTAGTGCAAATAGCTCAGCGCCGCGCGCGCCACCTGCGCGCCGGGCTGCGGCCGCGCCCACGACAGCCCGGCCACGCCGTGCGCGATCGCCGCGCCCATCACCTCGTGGTAAGCGGCGTTGAAGGCGACGCGGTCGATGCGGCGGCCATAGGGATCGAAGGCCTGCAGGCGCGGGCGGTCGCGGTGCGCCTCGTCGGCCAGCCGCAGCAGCACATCGCCGGCCAGCGCGCCGTAGGCCGCGAGCGACGCGGAGAACACCGCGCCGCCTTCGCGCGCCACCGCCGCGCGCAGCCCCGGATCGTCCGCCCACAAGTCGAACGGGCCGGGCGGCGGCGGCTGGTTGAACACCTCGTGTGTCGCTTCGCACAGTTCGCTCATTGCCGGTCCTCCACCTATCAAGCCCGGCCCCATTCTGCCGTTGCCTGCAGCAAGCAGGCCATCCTGCCGCCGACAGGCCAATCGCCGCCGGGACGGGGTCGCCGCACGGGTTGCGGTGCGATGGGAGGTGGAAGATGAACGCTGTTCGCCACGGCACGGCCGCCGAACTCTGGCAGGGCTTGCTCCGCGACGCGGAGGCCCGCAGCCAGGTCGCGCTGGACGAGATGCAGGAGAGCTACCTGGTGTTCGTCCTGCTGCGGCACCAGAACGATCCCGACCTGCTGGCGCGGGTGCAGGCGCTGGACTGGCTGCGCGCGCAGGAGTCCGCCGGGCGCCATCGCAGCGATTCGCTGCGCGACGTTGGCGATCGCTGCCTGCTGATCGCCGGGCTGTTCCCCGCGCAGGCGGAGCGCCGGCGGGTCAGCGTGGATTACTTCCTGACCCTGGGCCGCAGCGCCTACCGCGACGTGGCCGACGCCTGCCGCAACGCGTACGCCGAGCTGTTCGCGCACCTGGCCGCGCACTACGAAGGTCTGGTGGCGGTGCTGCGCGGCATCCGCGAGGCACCGATCGCCATCCCGGTGCCGGCCAGCCTGCACGCGCGGATGCCGCTGCCCATGGCGATGCCCGCGCACGCGGCGCACGCCAACCCCGCGCGGCGGCACCTGCACTGACCTTGCCGGCCGGGCCGGCGTCAGCCCGCCGTCGCCAGCGGCGGCGAGCTGCGGCGCAGCACCAGCAGCACCACGCAGGCCAACCATTGCAGGGCCAGCGAGGCGACCACGAGGTACAGCGGGTTGAGGTCGAACAGCACGCCCAGCAGCGCGCTGCCGGCGAACCAGGCCAGCCCGTAGAAGGTGTTGAACGCGCCCAGCACCGAGGCGCGCTGCTCCTTGGCCACGCGGTCGGCGACCGCGGCGCGCAGCAGGGTGTCGTGCGCGCCAAACCCAATGCCCCACAGCAGCATCCCGGCCACCGCCATCCCGGCGCCGCCCAGCATCACCAATGGCGCGAACAGCGCGGGCACCACGGTGGCATGGATCAGCACGCCCAGGCCGTGGCGGTCGTACGCGCGGCCCAGCACCAGCGCGGCCGCGCCGGCGGCGACGTTGCCCAGCGAATACAGCACCGGGATCCACGCCGGGTCGAGCACATGGTCGCGGCCCAGGCGGTAGGCGATCAGCGGGAAATCGGCATACCCGGCGGCGATCAGCGCGGTGGCGAGGAAGAACAGCAGCAGGTCGCGGCGGCCGCCGGGCAGAACCGGGGGCGCGCGGTTGATCTCGAGGTCGTGCGGGCGCGGGAAGCGCAGCCGCGCCAGCACCAGCACGCTCAGCGCCAGCAGCGCCGGCACCAGCAGCCAGGCGAACGCCAGCCGGTAGTCGCCACGCAGGGCCAGCACGCCGGCCACGATCAGCGGGCCCAGGGTGGCGCCGGTCTGGTCCAGCGCCTCGTGCAGGCCGAACGCCCAACCGGTGCGCCCCAGCTGGCG
Organism: Thermomonas sp.; assembly: GCA_046313655.1. Classification (GTDB taxonomy): domain Bacteria; phylum Pseudomonadota; class Gammaproteobacteria; order Xanthomonadales; family Xanthomonadaceae; genus Thermomonas. The sequence goes on from JBKBXH010000001.1 coordinate 11,464, forward strand.
CCCGGCGTGGGCCAGCATGGCGTCACGCGCGGGCGTGCGCAGGGCCTTGCCGGTGCGTTCCAGGATGATGAACGCGGCCGCCGCCTGCCAGGTGCCGGCCAGCGCCAGCGCCGGCACCGCGAGCAGGTTGATGGCATAGCCGGCGAGGGTGATCGCCCAGTAGCGACGGGTGCGGTCGGCCAGCACGCCGGAGACCCAGCGCAGGGCATAGCCGACGAATTCACCGGCCCCGGCGATCGTGGCCACCAGCGCGCCGGTGGCGCCCAGGGTGCCGAGGAACGGGCCGGTGACGCCGCGCGCGCCTTCGTAGGTCATGTCCGCGAACAGGCTGGTCAGCCCGATCAGGACCACGAAGTGCAGGGCGGTGCGCTGGCCGGCGGCGGGACGCGCCTGCGCGTCGCGGGTGTTCATGCCCATGCCGGATCAGCCGGCATCGCCACCGAGAATCCCGAACTCGGCCTCGATCATCGCGTAGAACACCTGCACGTTCTGCTGCCGCAGCAGGTCGAGGAAGGCGTCGATCTGCGCGCGCGGGGCCACGAACTCGACCAGCACCGGCTCGGTGCCGGCCAGCTCGAAGAAGCGCTCCTCGCGCAGGGTGCCGTGGCGGCCGAAGCCCGCCAGCGCCCGGAACACCGAGCCGCCGGGGATGCCCGACTCCATCGCCTTGTGCAGCAGCCACTCGTACAGCGGCTTGCCCTCGTGGCGGCTGTTCTCGTAGGTGTAGACGCGCAGGTGGATGCCTTTCATGAGCTTGCTCCTTGGAATTGGGCCTGCAGCAGGGCGTGGGTGGCGGCGTAGGCCGCCCAGGTGGCGAGCAGGGACAGGCCGACGTGCAGCGCGATGCCGGCACCGGCCCAGCCGAACTGACCGCGCATCATCAGCGTGGTGATCTCGGCGGAGAACGTGGAGAACGTGGTCAGCCCGCCGAGGAAGCCGGTCATCAGCGCCAGCCGCAACGCGGGGGGCAGGGCATCGAACTGGTTGAACAGCGCCAGCAGCACGCCCATCAGCAGGCCGCCGACGGTATTCGCGGCCAGCGTGCCCAGCGGCACGGTGGGGAACAGGGGATTGAGCGCCAGGCCCAGGCCCCAGCGCGCCAGCGCGCCGAACCCGGCGCCGATGAAGATTCCCAGGGCTGCAATGAAATTCACGGCCAGTGCCTCGCATGTGGCCGGCACGCGCAACCCGTGATGAGCCTGCGCACCGGCGATCGTCCGGATGGGCAGGCATCATCAGCACCCCGGCGTGTGCGCCGCGTGCAGTTCGCCTGTCGAAACAAGCCGGAGGATGCCTTCTCCTTGCCGGCCATCTTAACGCAGGTACGGCATGCGGAATGCTGCATTCCAGCGCCGGCCCCGACGCGGGCGCGCGCCGGTGTGCACATGCGGCGCGGATCGGTGATAATTCCTGTACCCGCGGGTTTACCCGCTCCGCCCCTGTTCAGCCAATGCCCGCCAAGCTGCGCGCCGACGCGCCCGCAGCGGAAGGCCGCAGTCCGCGTTTTCCCTTCGTCCCGCCCACGCCCCGGAACCGATGCCCACCCCCACTTCCCCCGCCGTGCGCCTGTCCGATGTCCGCCTGGAATATGGCGGCCGCGTGATCCTGCGCGGGCTGGACGTGGTGGTGCCGCGCGGCAGCATGACCGCGGTGCTGGGCCCGTCCGGCAGCGGCAAGTCCACCCTGCTGGCGGCGATCACCGGCGAGTTGGTGCCGGCGCAGGGCACGGTGGAGGTGTTCGGCCAGCCGGTGCCGCGGGGCGCGCGCGCGCTGCTGGAAATGCGCAAGAGCCTGGGCGTGCTGCTGCAGGGCAATGGCCTGCTGACCGACCTGACCGTGGCCGAGAACGTGGCGCTGCCGCTGCGCGCGCACCTGCGCCTGGCGGAACCCGAGCTGCGCGCGCGGGTGGCGGCCAAGCTCGACGCGGTGGGCTTGGGCGCCGCCGCCGACCTGTTCCCGCGCGAGCTGTCCGGCGGCATGGCGCGGCGCGCGGCGCTGGCGCGCGCGCTGGCGCTGGACCCGCCGCTGCTGCTGTGCGACGAGCCGCTGACCGGGCTCGACCCGATCGCCAGCGGGGTGGTGATGGCACTGCTGCGCCAGCTCAACCAATCGCTGGGGCTGACCTGCATCGTGGTCAGCCACCACGTGCGCGAAACCCTGCCGGTCTGCGACCAGGCGGTGGTGATCGCCAACGGCACGCTGGCCTTCGAGGGCGCGCCCGACGCGCTGGAGGCCAGCCAGGACCCGCTGCTGCGGCAGTTCCTCGACGGCGCCGCGCACGGCCCGATCGCCTTCGACGACGTCACCGGACAGAGGGCCGCCTGATGCCGCTTGCCGACACCCTGCGCGCGCTCGGCCAGGCCGGGCTGTTCGCCCTCTCGGTGCTGCGCGCCTCGCGCCCGCGCCGCGACTTCCTGGCCGAGCTGGTCAAGGAGATCTACAAGATCGGGGCGCGCTCGCTGCCGATCATCGTGGTCGGCGGCGCCTTCGTCGGCCTGGTGCTGACCCTGCAGGGCTACCGCACCCTGACCACCTTCGGCGCCAGCGACGCGCTCTCCACCCTGCTCGGGCTGTCGCTGTACCGCGAGCTGGGCCCGGTGCTGACCGCGCTGCTGTTCATCGGCCGCGCCGGCAGCTCGATCTCGGCCGAACTCGGCCTGATGCGCGCCACCGACCAGATCAAGGCGCTGGAGCTGATGGCGATCGACCCGGTGGCCAAGGCGGTGGCGCCGCGGTTCTGGGCGGCGGTGATCAGCCTGCCGCTGCTGACCGGGCTGTTCTGCCTGATGGCGGTGACGGCCGGCTGGTTCGAAGGGGTGCGCGGGCTGGGCCTGGACAACGGCACGTTCTGGTCCGGCCTGCAGGGCAGCGTGGATGCCTGGGACGATTTCGGCGTGGCGCTGCTCAAGTCGGCGGTGTTCGGCGCGATCGCGGCGCTGGTGGCGGCCTATGCCGGCTACTACGCCGAGCCCACCATCGAAGGCACCTCGGTGGCCACCACCCGCGCGGTGGTCAACGCCTCGCTGCTGGTGCTGATGCTCAATTTCGTGATGTCGGCGCTGCTGTTCAAGTGATCCCACAGCCCCGCGCCGGCGCGCGCGGGGTCAACAGAAACACAGGGCGTCCGAAATGCCCTCCACGTTCGTATAGAGGTCGCACATGGCAATCCGTAGCCCCAGGATCGAATTCGCGGTAGGCGCCTTCCTGCTGCTGGCGCTGGCGTCCCTGCTGGTGCTCGCCTTCGTGTCCACCAACCGCCAGTTCGGCGATGGCGGCAACCACTACCCGCTGCGCGCCAGCTTCACCTCGATCGGCCAGCTGCGCCTGCAGGCGCCGGTGCGGATCGGCGGGGTGACGGTGGGGCGTGTGTCGAAGCTGGAACTGGACCCCAAGACCTTCAACGCGATGGTGACGCTGGACATCGATTCGCGCTACCAGCTGCCGGCGGACACCTCGGCCGGCATCTACACCAGCGGCCTGCTGGGCGACAGCTACGTCGGCCTGCAGCCCGGCGGCGACACCGAGAACCTGAAGCCGGGCGAGCAGATCGCCTACACCCAGCCGGCGGTGGATCTGATCCAGCTTGCCGGCAAGTACATGTTCGGTGGCGGCACGGCGACCTCGACGCCGGCCACCGCCCCCACCCCCACGGAAGCCAAGCCATGAAGACCCTGTTCCTGAGCCTCTCCCTTGCCCTCGGCGCGCCGCTGCTGGCGGCCGCCCCCGCCCTCGCGCAGGCGCCGCAGGCGGCCGCCGCCACCCCGGGCCAGCAGATCGTCGCCACCGGCAACCGCGTGCTGGCCATCCTGCAGCAGCGCCGCGCCGAATTCCGCAAGGATCCGGCCGCCCTGCGCGCGTTCGTCAACGGCGAGCTGCGCACCAGCTTCGACAGCCTGTACGCGGCGCGCCTGGTGCTGGGCGTGCACGGCCGCGGCGCCAGCGATGCCGACGTCAAGCTGTTCGCGGACGCGCTGGTGGACAACCTGATGCAGCGCTACGGCGCGGCCCTGCTCGACTTCGAAGGCAACCCACGGCTGCGCCTGAAGGGCGAGACCGCGCTGCCCGGCGGGCGCGGGGTGAAGGTCTCCACCGAACTGCTGCGCGACAATGGCGCGCCGGTGCCGGTGGACTACCTGGTGCGCAACAACGGCGGCTGGAAGATCTTCGACGTGATGATCGAAGGCGTGTCCTACGTGCAGACCTTCCGCAGCCAGTTCGACAGCCCGCTGCAGCAGAAGTCGATCGCGCAGGTCGCAGCCGAGCTGCGCAACAGCGCCGCCACCCCGCCGCCTGCCGGCAAGGCCGGCCGCTGAGCCCGCCCGCCCACGTTCCCCTGGAGACCACCATGTCGCGCCTGATGCTTGCACCGCTCCTGCTGCTGGCGCTGTCCGGCTGCGCCGGCCAGGCCGTGCACGCGGATGCCCCCCCGGCAAGCGCGCAAGCGCAGGCACCCACCACCCCGGACCAGGCCGCGTCGGCCGCCACACCGCCCGCCGGCGAACCCGGCATCACCGCGGCCGATGCCGCGAGTGCCCCGGCGACGGACGCATCCGCTGCGCCGGCGACGGCCGACCAGCCCCCGCTGTCCGGGGCCGCGCTGGCCGCCAGCGATGCCGCGGCCGACGCCGCGAATGCCGACTACGCCGCGATCTACGGCAGCGTGGGCGTGGACGGCAGCAGCGACACCACTCCGGTGCTGGACCCGTGGGAACCCATGAACCGCCGCGTCCACGCCTTCAACCTGGCGGTGGACAGCGCGGTGATGCGCCCGGTGGCGCGCGCGTACGCCACCGTGGTGCCGGCGCCGGTGCGCGCCGGGGTCGGCAATTTCTTCGACAACCTGGGCGCGCCGATCGCCTTCGCCAACCTGCTGCTGCAGGGCCGCCCGGGCGAGGCGCTGGAGACCCTGGGCCGGTTCCTGGTCAACACCACGGTCGGCATCGGCGGCCTGTTCGATCCCGCCGGCAAGGCGCTGAAGATGCACCGCCACAGCGCCGACTTCGGGCGCACCTTCGCGCGCTGGGGCTGGCGCGAGTCGCGCTACCTCGAACTGCCGTTCCTCGGCCCGAGCACCCTGCGCGATGCCTTCGGCAAGGTCGGCGATTACGAACTCTCGCCGCTGACCCACATCGAGAAGGACCGCACCAGGATCAGCCTGCGGGCGCTGCAGGCGGTGGACCTGCGCGCCGGGCTGCTGAGCCTGGATGCCCTGCGCCAGTCCGCGCCGGACGACTACGTGCTGACCCGCGATGCCTGGCTGGCGCGCCGCCGCTACCTGATCGAAAGCGACCGCAAGCATGGCGACGAAGGCATCGACGCGCTGCCGCCGTACCTGATGGACGCCCCCGTGGAGCCGGAAAAACCGGAGGCTGCACGGCAGCCCTGATCCGGTCCCGGCGCAGGATGCCGGCTCAGGACGCCGGCGCGTCCGGCCCGCCGAGGCGCGGCGGCGCATCCCCGCCCGCATCCGCGGCGACGTCCACCTCGCGCAGGCTGCGCTCGATCGCGCGGGTGCGCACGCCGGTCTGCTCGATCTGCTTGCTGGCCTGGTCGAGCTTGGCCTTGACGTTGTCGAGCACGTCGCCGAACTTGCCGAACTCGGTCTTGGCCTTCTCCAGGATCCGCCACACCTCGGCCGAGCGCTTCTCGATCGCCACTGTGCGGAAGCCGATCTGCAGGCTGGTCAGCAGCGCCAGCAGGGTGGTCGGCCCGGCCAGGGTGATGCGGTGCTCGCGCTGCATCGCCTCGAACAGCCCGGGCCGGCGCAACACTTCCGCGTACAGCCCTTCGGTCGGCAGGAACATCACCGCGAACTCGGTGGTGTGCGGGGTGGCGACGTACTTGCGGATCTCGCGCGCCTGCAGCCGCACCGCGCGTTCCAGCGCATCGCCGGCGGCGCGCACCGCCTCGCCATCGGCGCGCTCCTGCGCGTCCAGCAGGCGCTCGTAGTCCTCGCGCGGGAACTTGGCGTCGATCGGCAACCACACCACGCCGTCGCTGGCGGTGCCGGGGAAGCGCACCGCGAACTCCACCCGGCGGTTGCTGCCGGGGACGGTCTCCACGTTGGCGGCGTACTGGTCGGGCGCGAACACCTGCTCCAGCAGCGCCGCCAGCTGCACTTCGCCGAAGATGCCGCGCGACTTCACGTTGGTCAGCACCCGCTGCAGGCCGCCGACGTCGGCCGCCAGCTTGCTCATGTCGCCCAGGCCCTGGTGCACCTGCGCCAGCATCTGGTGGACGCTGGCGAAGCTCTCGGTCAGGCGGGTCTCCAGGGTGGCGTGCAGCTTCTCGTCCACGGTGGCACGCATCTGCTCGAGCTTGCGCGCGTTGTCCTCGCGCATGCCGGTGAGCTGCTGCTCGAGGGTGGCGCGCAGTTCGCCCAGGCGCGCCTCGTTGCGCTGGGTGAGCTCGCGCAGGCCGGCCGCGAGCGATTCGGCGTGCTGCTGCTGCTGGGTCGCCAGCTCCAGCCGCGCCTGACGGGCATCGTGGGTGAGCGCGGCGCGCAGGTCCTCGAGGCGGGCATCGGTGCGCGCGGTCAGCTCGTCCAGGCGCGTGTCGGTGCGGGTGGCCACCGCCTGCACCTGCAGACCGAAGCCGTCGATGCGCTGACCCTGCTGCAGGGCGAAGCTGTCGAGCTGGGCGCGCAGCTCGTCGCGGCCTTCGCGCGCCTGCGCGCGCAACAGTTCGGCCAGGCCGTCGCCGCGGCCGCGCGCCAGCAGCAGGGCAAGCATCGCGAGCGCGGCCAGCACCGCCAGCAGCAGCACGCTCAACAGCAGGGTCGTGGTCTCCATCGCGCCAGTGTAGCGGCGCGCGGTCGCAGCGCCTGCGACCTCAGCCGGCGCTGACGCCGAAGATCCGGCCGATGCCGGCAGTCACCGCCAGCGCGAGGGTGCCCCACAGCAGCACCCGCAGCGCGCCCTTGACACCGCCGCCGCCGGCGACGCGTTCGGCCGCGTAGCCCAGCACCGCCAGCAGCACCAGGGTACTGGCGACGATCGCGGCAGAGAGGCCCGGTGCGGTCCAGAGCCACGCCAGCAGCACCGGGGGCAATGCGCCGATCGTGAACGAGGCGGCCGATGCCAGCCCGGCCTGCACCGGGCGCGCGCGCTGCAGGTCGTGGATGCCGACCTCGTCGCGCAGGTGGGCCGCCAGCACGTCGTGCGCGGTCAGCTGCTCGGCCACCTGGCGCGCCAACACCGGTTCCAGCCCGCGCCCGATATAGATCTGGGTGAGCTCCTCGAGCTCCGCCTCGGGATGCTGTTCCAGCGCCTTGCGCTCCATCCGGATATCCGCCAGCTCCGCGTCCTCCTGCGAGCTGACCGACACGTACTCGCCCGCCGCCATCGACAGCGCGCCGGCCGCCAGCCCGGCGATGCCGGTCAACAGGATCGTCGCCGGTGCCGCCTGCGCCGCGGCCACGCCGAGCACCAGGCTGCTGGTGGAAATCAGGCCATCGTTGGCACCCAGCACCGCGGCACGCAACCAACCCGAGTTCTGGCTGCGATGGACCTCGTGGTGATGGTGGTGGCGCTCGGCAGGCATAGTGGATCCCTCGGCTCGAATGGGGTCAAGGCACGCAGTACGCGCGATCGCGTTCAGTCCAGCACGCGGCAGAATACCGCCTTCAGGTAGCGCGATTCCGGCACCTGCGCCAGCCACGGGTGGTCGGGACCGGCGCCGGCGACTTTGAGCACCTGCACGCTGCGGCCGGCGTAGAACGCGGCGCGGCGCAGCATGTCGAGGAACTGCTCCTCGCTGACCAGGCCGGTGCAGCTGAAGGTGGCGAACAACCCGCCGGGCTTCACCACGCCCAGCGCCAGCTTGTTCATGTCGAGGTACTTCTTCAGTGCGTTGATGACCTGCTCGCGGTCGCGGGTCATCTT
>JBKBXH010000002.1:0-16463 GCA_046313655.1 Thermomonas sp.
TCCTTGCCCTGATCGTCTACCGCATCGGCTGCTACATCCCGGTGCCGGGTATCGATCCGGACGCGATGCTGCGGCTGATGGAACAGCAGGAAGGCACCATCGTGGACATGTTCAACATGTTCTCCGGCGGCGCGCTCTCGCGCTTCAGCCTGTTCGCACTGAACGTGATGCCTTACATCTCGGCCTCCATCGTCATGCAGCTGATGGTGCAGATCCTGCCCAGCCTGAAGGCGATGCAGAAGGAGGGCGAGTCCGGGCGCCGCAAGATCACCCAGTACTCGCGCATCGGGTCGGTGTTCCTGGCGGTGTTCCAGGCCGCGGGCATCGCGATCGCGCTGCAGCACCAGGGAGCGGGTAGCGGCATCCCGGTGGTGTACAACCCCGGCCCGGGCTTCGTGCTGACCGCGGTGGTCTCGCTGACCGCCGGCACCGTGTTCCTGATGTGGCTGGGCGAGCAGGTGACCGAGCGCGGCATCGGCAACGGCATCTCACTGATCATCTTCGCCGGCATCGTCGCCGGCCTGCCGGGCGCCGTGCTGCATACCCTGCAGCAGGCCAATGCCGGCGAGATGCAGTGGATCACCGTGTTCGTGATCCTGGCCATCGTGATCGCGGTGACCTGGTTCGTAGTGTTCATGGAGAGCGGCCAGCGCCGCATCACCGTGAACTACGCTCGCCGCCAGGGCGGCCGCGGCGGCTACCAGAACCAGAGTTCGTTCCTGCCGCTGAAGCTCAACATGGCGGGCGTGATCCCCCCGATTTTCGCGTCCTCGCTGATCATGTTCCCGGCCACCGCCTCGACCTGGTTCGGGCAGTCCGGCAGCGCCGCCACCGTGTGGCTGCAGAAGGTCAGCCAGATGCTGTCGCCGGGCGAGCCGCTGCACATGATCCTGCTGGCAGCGCTGATCATCGGGTTCGCGTTCTTCTACACCGCGCTGGTGTTCAACTCGCAGGAAACCGCCGACAACCTGAAGAAGTCGGGCGCGCTGATCCCGGGCATCCGCCCCGGTCGCGCCACCGGCGAGTACATCGACGGCGTGCTGACCCGGTTGACCAGTGCCGGCGCCCTGTACCTGGTGCTGGTGTGCCTGCTTCCCGAGGTGATGCGCACCAAGCTGGGCACGTCCTTCTACTTCGGCGGCACCTCGCTGCTGATCGTGGTGGTGGTGGTGATGGACTTCATCGCGCAGATCCAGGCGCACCTGATGTCGCATCAGTACGAGAGCCTGCTGAAGAAGACCAACCTGAAGGGCCGCGGGGCGCGCTGAGGCGCACGCTGCGGACCTTCCCCCGCCATCGGGCGGGACGCAACAACCGCCGGATCGACGAATGCGCGATCCGGCAACTGGGCGACCCTTGCAGCGATCCCGTGCAAGGGTGGTTCCGGGCCGATCCGCGCGCCAGAGTAGCGCGCGGGCAGGCGACGGCCGCAAGGCCGCCGCACTGCCAGCCCGGGGCCGTCGCCGGAGCATGGGCACACTCCCCATGCCGGGTCCGGGTGCCGCGAGGTGGCCGGGCTTCCTGAATGACCGGGGTCTTGCTACAATTCCACGTTTCCCGCGCCGGATCCCGTGATTCGGCGTCATTACGCATATCGGAGATCGCCTTATGGCGCGTATTGCAGGCGTCAACCTGCCTGCCCAGAAGCACGTCTGGGTCGGGCTGCAAAGCATCTACGGCATTGGCCGTACCCGTTCCAAGCTGGTCTGCGAAGCGGCCGGCGTCAATTCGTCGACCAAGATCCGCGACCTGTCCGAGCCGGAAGTCGAGCGCCTGCGCGCCGAGATCGGCAAGTACGTGGTCGAGGGCGACCTGCGCCGCGAAGTCGGCATGGCCATCAAGCGCCTGATGGACCTGGGCTGCTACCGCGGCCTGCGCCATCGCCGCGGCCTGCCGCTGCGTGGCCAGCGCACCCGTACCAACGCGCGCACCCGCAAGGGCCCGCGCAAGGCCATCAAGAAGTAAGGAACCCAGACCATGGCCAAGCCGGCTGCTGCCAACAAGACCAAGAAGAAGGTCAAGCGCGTCGTCACCGACGGCATCGCACACGTCCACGCTTCGTTCAACAACACCATCGTCACCATCACCGACCGCCAGGGCAATGCGCTGAGCTGGGCGACCTCGGGCGGCGCGGGTTTCCGCGGCTCGCGCAAGTCCACCCCGTTCGCCGCGCAGGTCGCCGCCGAGAAGGCCGGCAAGGCCGCGCTGGACTACGGCGTGAAGGCGCTGGAAGTGCGCATCAAGGGCCCGGGTCCGGGCCGCGAATCCGCCGTGCGTTCGCTGAACAACGTCGGCTACAAGATCCTCAACATCATCGACGTGACGCCGATCCCGCACAACGGGTGCCGTCCGCCGAAGAAGCGTCGCGTCTGACGCGCGGGAGCACAAGAACATGGCTCGTTATATCGGTCCCACCTGCAAGCTCGCCCGCCGCGAAGGCGCCGACCTTTCGCTGAAGTCGCCGGCGCGCGCGCTCGACTCCAAGTGCAAGCTGGAGCAGAAGCCCGGCCAGCATGGCGCCACCGCCCGCAAGGGCAAGCTGTCCGACTACGCCACCCAGCTGCGCGAGAAGCAGAAGGTCAAGCGCATCTACGGCCTGCTGGAGCGCCAGTTCCGCAATTACTACAAGAAGGCCGCGACCAAGAAGGGCAACACCGGCGAGAACCTCCTGCAGCTGCTGGAGACCCGCCTGGACAATGTCGTCTACCGCATGGGCTTCGCCGTCACCCGCCCGGCCGCGCGCCAGCTGGTCAGCCACCGCGGCGTGACCGTGAACGGCAAGCCGGTCAACCTGCCGTCCTACACGGTCAAGGCCGGCGACGCGATCGCGCTGTCGGAGAAGGCGCAGAAGCAGATGCGCGTGAAGGAGTCGCTGACCCTCGCCGAGCAGATGAACCTGTCGCCGTCCTGGGTGGAAGTGGATGCCGGCAAGTTCGCCGGCGTGTTCAAGGCGGTGCCGGATCGCGCCGACCTGCCCAGCGACATCAACGAAGCGCTGATCGTCGAGCTGTACTCGAAGTAAGCCATTGCCACCGGCCTGCGCCCCGCGCGCAGGCCTGCAGGAGACTCCCCGAATGACGGTTACCGCCACCCAAGTCCTGCGTCCGCGCGGACCGCAGATCGAGCGCATCACCGACACCCGCGCCAAGGTCGTGATCGAGCCGCTGGAGCGCGGTTACGGCCACACCCTCGGCAACGCGCTGCGCCGCGTGCTGCTCTCGTCGATCCCGGGCTTTGCCATCACCGAGGTCGAGATCGACGGCGTGCTGCACGAGTACACCACGGTCGAAGGCCTGCAGGAGGACGTGCTCGAGGTCCTGCTGAACCTCAAGGACGTCGCCATCCGCATGCACAGCGGCGACACCGATACCCTGGAGCTGAAGAAGCAGGGTCCGGGCATCGTCACCGCCGGCGACATCAAGACCACCCACAACGTGGAAGTGCTCAACCCCGGCCACGTGATTGCCACCCTGACCAAGGACGTGGCGCTCAACATCCGCCTGACCATCAGCCGCGGCTTCGGCTACCAGCCGGCCGCCGCCCGCCGTCGCCCCGACGACGAGGCGCGCACGATCGGCCGCCTGGTGCTGGACGCCTCGTTCTCGCCGGTCCGCCGCGTGGCCTACGCGGTGGAAGCCGCGCGCGTCGAGCAGCGCACCGACCTCGACAAGCTGGTGCTGGACATCGAGACCAATGGCACGATCGATGCCGAGGAAGCCGTGCGCACCGCCGCCGACATCCTCACCGACCAGCTGTCGGTGTTCGGTGACTTCACCCACCGCGAGCGTGGCGCCAAGCCGCAGGCCAGCGCCGGCGTCGACCCGCTGCTGCTGCGCCCGATCGACGACCTCGAGCTGACCGTGCGTTCGGCCAACTGCCTGAAGGCCGAGAGCATCTACTACATCGGCGATCTGATCCAGAAGACCGAGGTGGAACTGCTCAAGACCCCGAATCTGGGCAAGAAGTCGCTCACCGAGATCAAGGAAGTGCTGGCCCAGCGCGGCCTGTCGTTGGGCATGAAGCTGGAGAACTGGCCGCCGGCCGGTGCCGCTTCGCACGGCATGCTCGGCTGATCCATCCGCCCGCGCCCTGCGCGGGCCGGGGCACCGCCTACAGCCGCCGCGGCGCATGCCCGGCGGCCGGGGGTGAACCCCAAACCACCGACGGGCCAAGCCCGCGGCATCCGGTCCAAGGAGTGACCGGCAAGGACCACCCGCAGTCCACAGTTCCAACGCCTGGATGGCGACAGCGAAGTCCAATCGTTCCAACCTTCATCAGGAATCCTACCCATGCGCCACCAGAAAGCCGGCCGCAAGTTCAACCGCACCAGCGCCCACCGCCAGGTGATGTTCTCGAACATGGCGGCGTCGCTGTTCAAGCACGAAATCATCCGCACCACCCTGCCCAAGGCCAAGGAACTGCGCCGCGTCGCCGAGCCGCTGATCACCCTGGCCAAGACCGACGGTGTGGCCAACCGCCGCCTGGCGTTCGCGCGCCTGCGCGACAAGGAAGCGGTGGGCACCCTGTTCACCGTGCTGGGCCCGCGCTACGCGCAGCGCCCGGGTGGCTACCTGCGCATCCTCAAGTGCGGTTTCCGCGCCGGTGACAACGCGCCGATGGCGTACGTCGAGCTGTTGGATCGCCCGCAGGCCGCCGAATAAGGCGCGCCGGCACCGCAACGCGGTGCCTTGCACGAAGACCCCGGGCCTGCTCGGGGTTTTTCGTTTTGGCGGGTTCTGCACCATAATCGGCGGATCGATGAAGGGGCAGGCATGAATCCGTTCCGCTGGTCGTTCCGCACGCAGTTCCTGTTCGGGTTCGCCTGTTGCGCCGCGCTGCTGGGCTATGCCTTCTACGTGCAGTTCAAGCTGGGCATCCAGCCGTGCCCGTTCTGCATCTTCCAGCGCCTCTGCTTCGGCGCGCTCGGCCTGGTGTTCCTGCTCGGCGCGCTGCATGCCCCGCGCGCGGCGGGTGCGCGCAAGGCGTGGTCGTTGCTGGCGTTCGTGGCGGCGCTGGCCGGGATGGCCTATGCCGGGCGCCACAGCTGGGTGCAGCTGCATCCGCCGGCCCTGCCCAGCTGCGGGCCTGGCCTGAATTTCATCGTCGAGCAGTACTCCTGGCTGGGCGCGGCGCGCAAGGTGCTGCAGGCGACAGGGGATTGCGCGAGCATCGATTGGCAGTTCCTAGGCCTGTCGATGCCGATGTGGGCCTTCCTGTGGTTCCTCGGGCTGGGGCTAGGCGCGCTGTATGCCGGATTCCGCCAGCGGCAGAACTATCGGTTTCGCAGATAACGGTTGCAGGGGCGGCGCGCGCGCGGGATGATGCGGCGCAACAGTCCACGCTCCGGTTGCACCATGTCCATCGCGCCCGTCCAAGCTCCCGTCGTCCCCGCGCCGCAGGCCGCGCAAGGGTGGACGCCGTCTAGCTGGCGCGACAAGCCGGCGCTGCAGATGCCGGTGTACCCGGACGCGGCGGAGCTGGCGGCGGCCCAGGACGAGTTGCGCGCGTTGCCGCCGCTGGTGACCTCGCGCGAGATCCTCTCGCTCAAGCAGCAGTTGGCCGAGGCCCAGGAAGGCCGGCGCTTCCTGCTGCAGGGGGGCGATTGCGCGGAGAGCTTCTCCGAGTGCAATGCCGAGGTCATCACCAACCGGCTCAAGGTGCTGCTGCAGATGAGCCTGGTGCTGGTGCACGGGCTGAAGGTGCCGGTGGTGCGCGTGGGCCGTTTCGCGGGGCAGTACGCCAAGCCACGCTCGGCCGACATGGAGACCCGCGACGGCGTCGCCTTGCCGAGCTATCGCGGCGACATCGTCAACGGCCCGGAATTCACCGTGCAGGCGCGCATTCCCGACCCGCGGCGGATGGTCAAGGCGCATGCGCGCTCGGCGATGACGATGAACTTCGTGCGCTCGCTGATCGACGGCGGCTTCGCCGACCTGCACCACCCCGAATACTGGGGCCTGGGCTGGGTGGGGCAGTCGCCGCACGCGGCCGAGTACCAGGCGATGGTGGAGAACATCGGCGACGCCGTGCGCTTCATGGAGACCCTGGCCGGCCGCCAGATGCAGAGCCTGAACCGGGTCGATTTCTACACCTCGCACGAGGCCCTGCTGCTGCCGTACGAGGAGGCGCAGACGCGCAAGGTGCCGCGCGCCGACGGCTGGTTCAACCTCAGCACCCATTTCCCGTGGATCGGGATGCGCACCGCCGCGCTGGACGGCGCGCACGTCGAGTATTTCCGTGGCATCCAGAACCCGGTGGCGGTGAAGGTCGGGCCGTCGGTGACGCCGGAGCAACTGCTGCCGCTGATCGATGCACTCAACCCCGACAACGAGCCGGGCCGGTTGGGCCTGATCCACCGGATGGGTGCGGAGCGGATCGCGGACCGGCTGCCGCCGCTGCTGGAAGCGGTGCGGCGCGAGGGGCGGCGCGTGCTGTGGATCTGCGATGCCATGCACGGCAACACCGAATCCACCCGCAACGGCTACAAGACGCGGCGCTTCGAGAACATCCGCAGCGAGATCGAGCAGGCGTTCGACCTGCACGCGGCGGCGGGCACGCGGCTGGGCGGCGTGCACCTGGAGCTGACCGGCGAGAACGTCACCGAATGCCTGGGTGGCGCGCGCGAGCTGACCGAGCTGGACCTGCAGCGCGCCTACCGCACCACCGTGGATCCACGCCTGAACTACGAGCAGGCGCTGGAGATCGCGATGCTGATCGTGCGCAAGCGCGGCGCCATCGTGGCCTGAGGCGCGCCGCCGTACGCGGCGACGCGCCGGGCTGTCGCCGGCTTACTTCGCGGCGGGCGGCAGCTGCACCGCCGGCAGCAGGCGCGGCGGCTTGCGCGCATGGGTGGCCTGCTCGAAGGCATAGCCCAGTTCGACCAGGCGCGGCTCGCTCCACGCGGTGCCCATGATCACGATGCCGACCGGCAGGCCGTGCACGTCGCCCATCGGCACGGTGAGGCTGGGATAGCGCGCGACCGCGGCCGCGCCGTAGCCGGCGCCGGTGAAGTGGTCGCCGTTGATCGGGTCGGTGGGCCAGGCCGGCGACATCGACGGCGCCACCAGCGCGTCCAGGTTCTGCTTGCGCAGCGCCGCGTCGATCCCTTCTGGCCCGGCCAGCCTGCGCACCTTGTCGCGCGCGGCCAGATAGACCGGCTCGGTCAGCGGCCCCTTGGCCTGCGCCTGCTCGAACAGCTCCTGCCCGAAGTAGGGCATTTCCTGCGCGGCGTGCGCCTTGTTGTAGGCGATCAGGTCCGCCAGCGACTTGTACGGCACGTTGGCGCCGGCCAGGTAGCGGTTCAGGCCGTCCTTGAACTCGTACAGCATCATCTGCAGTTCGTCGTTGTCCCACTGCCCAAGGGTGGGGATCTCGGCATCCACCACGGTCGCGCCGGCGGCCTTGAGCGCGGCGACCGCCGCCTCGAACGCGGCGTCGGTATCCGGCTGGTAGCCCGTGAGCTTGCGCACCACGCCGATCCGCGCCCCCTTGAGCGCGTCGGCCTTCAGGTGCGCGGTGTAGTCGATCGGGGTTGCGTCCTTGCGCTCGCCGGCGGCTGGGTCCGCGGGGTCGGGCGCGGCGATCGCGCCCAGCAGCGCGGCGGCATCGGCCACGCTGCGGGCCATCGGGCCGGCGGTGTCCTGTGACGCCGCAATGGGGATGATGCCGTCCCGGCTGACCAGCCCGACCGTGGGCTTGAAGCCGACGATGCCGCAGACGTTCGACGGGCTGGTGATGCTGCCGTCGGTTTCGGTGCCGATGCCGACGGTGGCCAGGTTGGCGGCGATCGCGCTGCCGGTGCCGGCGCTGGAGCCGCAGGGATTGCGGTCGAGCGCGTAGGGGTTCCTGGTCTGCCCGCCGCGCCCGCTCCAGCCGGAGGTGGAGCGGGTGGAACGGAAGTTCGCCCATTCCGACAGGTTGGTCTTGCCCAGGATCACCGCGCCGGCCGCCCGCAGCTTCGCCACCAGGAAGGCATCGGCCTTGGGGCGGTTGTCGGCAAGCGCCAGCGAGCCGGCGGAATTGGCCATCGGGGTGGCGTCGATGTTGTCCTTCAGCAGGACCGGGATGCCGTGCAGCGGGCCGCGGACCTTGCCGGCCTTGCGCTCGGCATCCAGCGCATCAGCCTCCTTGAGGGCATCCGGATTCAGTTCGATCACCGCGTTGATCGCCGGGCCGGCGCGGTCGATCGCGGCGATGCGGTCGAGGTAGGCCTGCGCCAGCGCGTGGCTGGTCAGGGTGCCGGCGGCCATCTTCGCCTGCAGGTCGGCGATGCTGGCCTCATCATCGAAGGCGAACGTGGGTGCGGCCGCCTGCGCGGGTTTCGCGGTCGCGGCCGAGGGCGCGGCCGGCGGGGGCGAGGCGGGCTGGCAGGCGGCCAGGGCGAGGGTCAGTGCGGCGGCGAGGGGCAGGTGGCGCATGGGCGGGCTCCGGTGCGTGGGCAACCGGCGGAGCATTGCGCAGGGCGCGTCCGCGGGCAAGTGCGGGCGGTCAGTGCCGGCGCCGGCGCAGCAGGTCGCGGGCGAGGGCGTACACCACCACCAGGTTGAATACCAGCACCGCCACCGACAGCCAGCCCGGGTGGCGGAAGATCGCGCCGACGTCCAGCGGCAGGTACAGCGCCGCCGATACCACGCCCAGCCACGAGGCCCAGGCGCGCACCCGCCACAGGCCCCAGGCCTCGACGAAGCGCAGCGCCGCGTAGCCGAGCAGGATCAGCGCGGTCAGGTGCACGGTATTGCGGCTGATCGCATCCAGCACGTGCGCGATCGGGCCGCGCTCGGGATGCAGGTGCAACCGCCAGGTGAGTTCGATGATGAAGCGGCGGATCGGCTCCGGCCCCAGCAATGCCAGGCCGCTGGCCGAAACCAGTGCCAGCGCGCCCTTGAACGCCTCGAACACGGCGATCGCGTGCAGGCCCGGATGCGCGTGCGGATCCGGGTTGTAGTGCGGGGTATGGCTCATGCCGTCCTCTCTGGCGCGTGGTGCGATTGTCGCAGAGACGGACGCGGCATGCGGCGGGGGATCAGCCCGCGCGGCTGGCGCGCTTGCGGTCGGTCTCGGTGCGCAGCTTCTTGCGCAGGCGGATCTGCTTGGGCGTGACTTCCACCAGTTCGTCGTCGTCGATGAACTCCAGCGCCTGCTCCAGCGAGAACTTGATCGGCGGGATCAGGCCCTCGTCGTCGTCCTTACCGGCGGCGCGGAAGTTGGTGAGCTGCTTGCCGCGCAGGGCATTGACGGTGAGGTCGTTGTCCTTGCTGTGGATGCCGACGATCTGGCCCTCGTAGATCTCCTCGCCCGGCTCGATGAACAGCCGGCCGCGTTCCTGCATCGCCGCCTGCGCGTAGGCCGGCGAGCTGCCGGTGGCGTTGGAGATCAGCACGCCGTTCTGGCGCTGGCCGATGCTGCCTTCCGACTTCGGCCCGTAGTGGTCGAACACGTGGAACAGCAGGCCGGTGCCGGCGGTGAGGGTGCGGAACTCGGTCTGGAAGCCGATCAGGCCGCGCGCCGGGATGATGTAGTCCAGGCGCACGCGGCCCTTGCCGTCCGGCTCCATGTTCTGCAGCAGCGCCTTGCGCTCGCCGAGGCGGCCCATCACACCGCCCTGGTACTGCTCGTCCATGTCCACCACCAGCGACTCGTACGGCTCGGACAGCACGCCGTCGATCTCCTTGATGATGACCTCCGGGCGCGACACCGCCAGCTCGTAGCCTTCGCGGCGCATGGTCTCGATCAGGATCGACAGGTGCAGCTCGCCGCGGCCGCTGACCTTGAACTTGTCGGCGTCGGCGGTGTCTTCCACCCGCAGCGCCACGTTGTGCTGGGTCTCGCGCAGCAGGCGGTCGCGCAGCTGGCGGCTGGTCAGGAACTTGCCGCCACTGCGCTCCTTCACGCCGGCGAACGGCGAGTCGTTGACCTGGAAGGTCATGCTGATGGTGGGCTCGTCCACCGCCAGCACCGGCAACTGCTCGACCGCGGCCGGGTCGCACAGGGTGTCGGAGATGCCGATGCCCTCGATGCCGCTGAAGGCGATGATGTCGCCGGCCTGCGCTTCGCCGACCTCCACCCGCTCCAGCCCCATGAAGCCCAGCACCTGCAATACCTTGGCGTTGCGGCGGCTGCCGTCGGCGGCCACCACCGTCACCGGCTGGTTGGTCTTGACCTTGCCGCGCTGGATGCGGCCGATGCCGATCACGCCGACGTAGTTGTTGTAGTCCAGCGAGGTGACGCGCATCTGGAACGGGCCGTCCGGGTCCACCGGCGGCGCCGGCACCTTGTCGCAGATCGCCTCGAACAGCGGGGTCATGTCGCCTTCGCGCACGCTCTCGTCGAGGCCGGCGTAGCCCTGCAGGCCGCTGGCGTACACGGTGGTGAAGTCGAGCTGCTCGTCGGTCGCGCCGAGGCGGTCGAACAGGTCGAAGGTCTGGTCCAGCACCCAGCTCGCGCGCGCGCCCGGGCGGTCCACCTTGTTGACCACCACGATCGGCTTGAAGCCCATCGCGAACGCCTTCTGGGTGACGAAGCGGGTCTGCGGCATCGGCCCGTCCATCGCGTCCACCAGGATCAGCACCGAGTCCACCATCGACAGCACGCGCTCGACCTCGCCGCCGAAGTCGGCGTGGCCGGGGGTATCGACGATGTTGATGCGCCACTGCTCCCCGGTCTTGGGGTTGGTCCAGCGGATCGCGGTGTTCTTGGAGAGGATGGTGATGCCGCGCTCCTTCTCCAGGTCGTTGCTGTCCATCACCCGGTCCGGAACGACCGCGCGCTCGCTCAGGGTGCCGGACTGCTTCAGCAGCTGGTCGACGAGAGTGGTCTTGCCATGGTCGACGTGGGCGACGATGGCGATGTTGCGGAGGCGTTCGACGGACATGGGTGGGCTCGTGGAGGCCGCACCGGCGGCCGATCGGCTGGCGGCGCGCGCGGTGGGAGAAGGGAAGCCGGCTATTATATCGGCTTCATGCGCCCATCCGGGCCCCGGAGATGAACAGAATGAGCCTGATCGCCAATTTCGACACCGACCGCGGCGCCATCCGCGTGGAGCTGGCCGCCGCCGAGGCGCCGCTGACCGTGGCCAATTTCGTCAACCTGGCCAAGCGCGGCTTCTACGACGGCCTGAATTTCCATCGCGTGATCGCCGATTTCATGATCCAGGGCGGCTGCCCGGAAGGCAGCGGCCGCGGCGGCCCTGGCTACCGCTTCGAGGACGAGACCGGCAACGGCCTGCGCCACGAGCGCGGGGTGCTGTCGATGGCCAACGCCGGCCCCAACACCAATGGCAGCCAGTTCTTCATCACCCACGTGCCCTGCGGCTGGCTGGACGGCAAGCACACCGTGTTCGGCAAGGTGGTCGCCGGCATGGACGTGGTGGATGCGGTGCGCCAGGGCGACGTCATCAAGTCGGTGACGATCGAGGGCGATGCCGAGGCGGCGCTGGCCGCCAAGGCCGACCGCGTGGCCGAGTGGAACAAGATCCTGGCGGCCTGAGCGCGCCGATCGCGGTATTCGGACGGGCGGCCGCGGGCCGCCCGTCGCGTTTGCGGGCGCCGCCGGCCCGGCCACGGGCATGCGCGCGGAGCGGTCGGCGCGGGGCGGCGTGCTAGAATCCCGGGGTTTCCCCACACGTCCAACGCCGCGCCAGCGGCCCGTCCCGAGGTTCCCCACGATGCCTCATTTCGCCCGGCGCATGAGCCGCGCCAAGCCCAGCGTCATCATGCAGGTCGCCGAGAAAGCCAAGCGCTTGAAGGCTGAAGGCCGCGACATCATCAGTTTCTCGATCGGCGTCCCCAACTTCCTCCCCGGCGAGCACGTCTATGCCGCGGCGCGCGAGGCGCTGGCCAAGGACAGCGGGCAGTACGGCAGCAACCGCGGCAGCGACGCGCTGCTGGATGCGTTCATCGCGCACATGGAGTCGCTGGGCCTGGCCGGCTATACCCGCGCCAACTGCAGCACCGGCGTCGGCGCCAAGCACGTCATCTACAACCTGGCCGAGGCGCTGCTGGACGAGGGCGACACCATCGTGTTCCCGACGCCCTACTGGACCAGCTACATGGACATCGCGGAGATCGTGGACGCGAAGGTCCAACTGCTGGAGTGCCCGGCTGCGCAGGACTACAAGGTCACCCCGGCGCAGTTGGAGGCGGCGCTGGCGGCCAGGCCCAAGGTGTTCCTGTTCAACAACCCGTCCAACCCGACCGGCATGGTGTACACCCGCGCCGAGATCGCGGCGCTGGCCGAGGTGCTGGTGAAGTACCCGGACACCTGGATCATCACCGACGACATCTACAACCGGATGCTGTTCGACGGCCTGGAGTACGTGAACTTCATGCAGGTCCGCCCGGAGCTGCGCGAGCGCACGATCTTCATCGACTCGCTGTCCAAGACCTACGGCATGCCCGGCTGGCGGGTGGGCTTCATGGCCGGCCCGGAGTCGGTGGCCAAGGCCGTCACCACCCTCAATTCCAACCACATCACCAACCTGCCGGAGATCACCACGGCCGCCGCGATCGCCGCGCTGACCGGCCCGCAGGACGTGCCGGTGGCCAAGTGCGCGGAGTTCCAGGCCAAGCGCGACCAGGTCATGGCGGCGCTGGCGGCGATCCCGGGCGTGGTCTGCCCGCGGCCGCAGGGCGCGTTCTACGTGTTCCCGGACATCCGCTGCGCGTTCGGCAAGTCGCATGCCGGGGTGAAGATCGCCAACGACGTCGATTTCTGCAACGCGCTGCTGGACGCCAAGGGCGTGGCCTGCGTGCCGGGTTCCGCGTTCGGCGAGCCCAACGCGCTGCGCATCAGCTACACCTGCCCGACCGCCCAGCTGGCGCCGGGCCTGGCCCGCATCCAGGAATTCTTCGCCGAGCTGCAGTGAGCCGGCACCGGTCATCCCCATCCAACGCACCACGGAGCATCCCATGAAAGCCCCCGTTCGAGTCGCCGTCACCGGCGCTGCCGGCCAGATCGGCTACGCCCTGCTGTTCCGCATCGCCTCCGGCGAAATGCTGGGCAAGGACCAGCCGGTCATCCTGCAGATGCTGGAACTGCCGATGGAAAAGGCCCAGGCCGCGCTGAAGGGCGTGATGATGGAGCTGGAAGACTGCGCCTTCCCGCTGCTGGCGGGCATGGTGGGCACCTCCGACCCGATGGTCGCGTTCAAGGACGCCGACTACGCGCTGCTGGTCGGCGCGATGCCGCGCGGCCCGGGCATGGAGCGCAAGGACCTGCTGCTGAAGAACGCCGAGATCTTCACCGTGCAGGGCAAGGCCCTGAACGCGGTCGCCAGCCGCAACGTCAAGGTGCTGGTGGTGGGCAACCCGGCCAACACCAATGCCTACATCGCCATGAAGTCCGCGCCCGACCTGCCGGCGAAGAACTTCACCGCGATGCTGCGCCTGGACCACAACCGCGCGCTCAGCCAGCTGGCCGGCAAGGCCGGGGTGGCGGTGGCCGAGATCGAGAACCTGGTGGTGTGGGGCAACCACAGCCCGACCATGTACCCCGACTACCGCTTCGCCACCGCCGGCGGGGTGTCGCTGAAGGACAAGATCAACGACGCCGACTGGAACGCCAACACCTTCATCCCGCTGGTGGGCAAGCGCGGCGCCGCCATCATCGAGGCGCGCGGGCTGTCCTCGGCGGCCTCGGCGGCGAACGCCGCGATCGACCACATGCGCGACTGGGCGCTGGGCACCAACGGCAAGTGGGTCACCATGGGCGTGCCCTCGGACGGCAGCTACGGCATCCCGGAGGGGGTCATCTATGGCGTGCCGGTGACCTGCGCGGGCGGCGAGTACACCCGCGTGCAGGGCCTGCCGATCGACGACTTCAGCCGCGAGCGCATGGACAAGACCCTGGCCGAGCTGGAGGAAGAGCGTGCGGGCGTCGCCCACCTGCTCTGACCTGCGCACCCGCGCGACATGCATCGGAAAGGCGGCCGCTGGCCGCCTTTTCCGCGTCTGGACGTTGCACTTGCAGGCAGGGGGGCGTGGGCGTTAAGTAGTCGCATGGGGAACGGGGCGCCCGTATCGGTGTCGACGGCTGCGCGGGGCGGCGCGGCCCTGCTGCGCCTGGCCGCCAATAAGGCCCTGCTGGTGGCGCTGGTCTACCTGCTGCTGGGCATGGGGTGGATCCTGTGGTCGGACCGCGTGGTCGAGGCGCTGTTCGAGGACGCCGTGCAGCTGACCCGGGCGCAGACCTGGAAGGGCTGGCTGTACGTGGCGGCCACCGCCGTTCTGCTGTACGCCGTGCTGTACCGGCTGCTGCGCGATGAGGCCACCCACCGCCTGCGCCAGCAGCGCCAGCGCGAGGACCTGGACCTGCTCAACCAGTTCCGCGAGAGCATCATCGACAACGCCAACATCTGGCTCAACGTGCTCGATGCCCAGGCGCGGATCACGGTCTGGAACAAGGCCGCCGAGCAGATCAGCGGCTACCGCCGCGAGGAGGTGATCGGCGGCGATGCGGTCTGGGAATGGCTGTACCCGGACCCGGACTATCGCGCCGACATCGCGCGCCGGGTGCGCGCGATCCTCGACGAGGGCGCCGAGGTCGAGGGTTTCGAAACCCAGATCCGGTGCAAGGATGGCCAGGTCAAGACGATGGCCTGGAACCAGCGCCGGTTCTTCGACGAGCGCGGCCAGGTCGGCTCCATCGCGATCGGCCAGGACATCACCGAGCGCAAGCGGCTGCAGGACGAGCTGGAGCGCATGGCCGTGCACGACCCGCTGACCGGGCTGTACAACCGCCGCGAGTTCGAGCTGCTGGCCGCGCGCCGCTTCGCGGACTGCGCGGAGGCCGGGCATCCCTACAGCCTGCTATGGGTGGATATCGACGAATTCAAGGCGGTCAACGACCGCTTCGGCCACCAGGTGGGCGACGAGGTGCTGTGCGGCGTGGCGGCGGTTCTGCAGGCGGTGGTGGCCGGGCACGGCATCGCCGCGCGCTACGGCGGCGACGAGCTGGTGGTGGCCTTGCCGGCCATCGCGCTTCCCGAAGCCCGTGCGCTCGGCGAGATCGTCCGCCAGCGGGTGCAGGAGGCGAGGCTGCTGGCCGATTGCGATCCGGATGCCGCGCTGACCGTGAGCATCGGTGCCGCGCAGCGCGAGGCCGCCATGCCCGGGCTGATGGCGCTGGCGAGCGCGGCGGATGCGGCGATGTACCGGGCGAAGGCGGGCGGGCGCAACCGGGTGTGCGGCCCAGCGTGAGCGCGGCCCCGGGGCCGCAGCCGGCATCGGCTAAAATGGCGTTTTTGCCGGAGCCCGCATGAACGCCTCCTCCGCCGGCGCCCGTTTCCGCGCCGCACTCGCCGAAGAATCTCCGCTGCAGGTCATCGGCGCCATCAACGCCAACCATGCCCTGCTCGCCAAGCGCGCGGGCTACCGCGCCATCTACCTGTCCGGCGGCGGCGTTGCGGCCGGCTCGCTGGGCCTTCCCGACCTTGGCATCAACACGCTCGAGGACGTGCTGGTGGATACCCGCCGGATCACCGATGTCTGCGACCTGCCGCTGCTGGTGGACATCGACACCGGCTTCGGCCCCAGCGCCTTCAACATCGCGCGCACGGTGAAGAGCCTGATCAAGGCCGGCGCCGCCGCCTGCCACATCGAGGACCAGGTGGGCGCCAAGCGCTGCGGCCATCGCCCGGGCAAGGAGATCGTGCCGCAGGAAGAGATGGTCGACCGGGTGAAGGCGGCGGCCGACGCCAAGACCGACGCCGGGTTCTTCCTGATCGCGCGCACCGACGCGATCCAGGTGGACGGCGTGGACGCGGCGATCGAGCGCGCCATCGCCTGCGTCGAGGCCGGCGCCGACGGCATCTTCGCGGAGGCCGCCTACGACCTGCAGACCTACCGCCGCTTCGTCGAGGCGGTGCGGGTGCCGGTACTCGCCAACATCACCGAGTTCGGCAAGACCCCGCTGTTCTCGCGCGAGGAGCTGGCCAGCGCCGGCGTGGCGATCCAGTTGTTCCCGCTGTCCGCCTTCCGCGCCGCCAACAAGGCCGCGGAGCAGGTGTACCAGGCGATCCGCCGCGATGGCCACCAGCGCAACGTGGTCGATGCGATGCAGACCCGCGAGGAGCTGTACGACCGCATCGGCTACCACGCCTACGAGCAGCAGCTCGACGCGCTGTTCGCGGCGAAAAAGTAACCATACGGGATTCCCAGGAGCACGACGATGAGCGACACCGCCACCCCCGGCTTCAAGCCGAAGAAATCCGTCGCCCTCAGCGGCACCGCCGCCGGCAACACCGCGCTGTGCACGGTGGGCCGCAGCGGCAACGACCTGCATTACCGCGGCTACGACATCCTCGATTTCGCGACCACCAGCGAGTTCGAGGAGATCGCCCACCTGCTGGTGCACGGCAAGCTGCCGAATCGCGCCGAGCTGGCCGCCTACAAGGCCAAGCTGAAGGCGCTGCGCGGCATCCCGGCCGCGGTCAAGGCCGCGCTGGAGGAGCTGCCGCCGTCGGCGCA
>JBKBXH010000003.1:0-16431 GCA_046313655.1 Thermomonas sp.
CGGTGGGACCTCGCGGTCGCGCAGCCTCGTGGGGTCGAGGACCTCGCGGATGAGCGTCAGCTCGCCGGTGGACGGCAGGATCCACTCGCCGGCCTCGTCGTACTTGCCGACGATGGACGGCCGCGCGCCCCACGCGTCGGGCCAGTTGAAGAACTGCTCCTTCATCTGGCGTTCGATGAAGGCGCGCTTCTCCTCCACCACCACGATGTCCTGCAGCCCGCGCGCGAAGCGCTCGATGCCGATGGGCTCCAGCGGCCAGGTCATGCCGACCTTATAGACGCGGATGCCGACGTCGCGGCAGGCGGCCTCGTCCAGCCCGAGGTATTCCAGCGCCTGCAGCACGTCCAGGTAGCTCTTGCCGGTGGTCACGATGCCCAGGCGCGCGTTCGGCGCGTCCATCACCAGGCGGTCGATCCGGTTGGCGCGCGCGAACGCCTGCGCCGCCTTCACCGCGTAGCGGTGCAGGCGCATCTCCTGCTCCATCGGCGGGTCCGGCCAGCGGATGTTGAGGCCGCCTTCCGGCATCACGAAGTCGTCGTCGCCCGGCAGCACGATCTGAAGCGCGAACGGGTCCACCTGCACCGACGCCGAGGATTCCACCGTCTCGGCGATCGTCTTGAAGCCCACCCAGCGGCCGGTGTAGCGGCTCATCGCCCAGCCCAGCACGCCCATGTCGAGGATGTCCTGCACCCCGGCCGGGTTGAGCACCGGCATCATCGCGCTGACGAACTCGTCCTCGCTGCCGTGCGGCAGGGTGGAGCTGCGGCAGGCGTGGTCGTCGGCGGCCAGCGCCAGCACGCCGCCATGCTTCGAGGTGCCGGCCGCGTTGGCGTGCTTGAACACGTCGCCGCAGCGGTCCACGCCCGGGCCCTTGCCGTACCACATGCCGAACACGCCGTCGTGCTTCGCGCCTGGGAACAGGTTGGCCTGCTGGGTGCCCCAGACCATGGTGGCGCCGAGGTCTTCGTTCAGGCCCGGGGTGAACTTCACCCCCGCCGCCTCCAGGTGCTTCTTCGCGCGCCACAGCTCGAGGTCGAACCCGCCCAGCGGGCTGCCGCGGTAGCCGGACACGAAGCCGGCGGTGTCCAGCCCCGCGCGCTGGTCGCGCAGGCGCTGCATCAGCGGCAGCCGCACCAGCGCCTGCACGCCGGACAAGTAGATGCGGCCCTGGGTGCGCCGGTATTTGTCTTCCAGCGTGTAGTCGGTGTCCAGCACGTCGTGCGTCAGCAGCGACTTGGCGGATTCGGGCGAGGACAGTTCGGCGGTGCTGGTCATGGGGGACTCCGGAAACGGCGAAAACGCCGCGCAGGGGCGGCGTTCGAGCAAACACTCCGTATTTTAGCAGCCGCCGCCGGCGGGCCCCGGGGAGCTCCCGCGCGGGGGATTGACTCGGCTAGGATGACGCCTGCGCTCCGTGGTGCGCACACCATCACGCTTGAAGGGAGAGCAAGCCGATGCGTTACATCCTGGGGATGCTGTTGGGCGTCGCACTGTCGTCGCTGCCGCTGGCGGCCGATGCCGGCAATGTGCGGGCCGCTATGAAGCAAGTGGAATCCACCCTGCTGGTCACCGGCACGATCGTGATCGCGCCGGATGGCACGGTGCGGGATTACAAACTGGACGACACGCGGGCGTTGGGCCAGACCTTGGAGCAGTTCCTCGACGCCAACATCCGCAGCTGGCGGTTCGAGCCGGTGGTGGTCGATGGCACCGTGGTGACCGCCGAGGCACCGATGCGGCTGCGCCTGGTCGCCAACAGGCAGGAAGACGGTGGCATGGGCGTGCGCATCGCCGCCACCTGGTTCGGCAGCGACAAGGAACGGCCTGCGACCGATATGCCCCGCGCGGCCCGCATGGATCCCCCACGGTATCCGATGGGCGCTTTGGGAGTGGGGGCGCAGGGCATTGCCTATGTGGTGCTCCGCTTCGGCCGCGACGGCCGGGTGCAGGAGGCCGGGATCGAGCGGGTGAACCTGCGCACGCTGGGGACCGAGAGCCAGATGACCGAGCTGCGCAGGCAGTTCGCGGATGCCGCGCTGCGCGCCGCGCGCAGGTGGACGTTCCTGCCGCCCACCACCGGCAAGGAGGCCGGGCAGGACGATTGGTCGGTGCGGGTTCCGGTGGAGTTCCAGATGACTAACCGGCAACAGCCGAAGCCCGGGGAATGGCAGAGTTATCTCCCCGATCCGACCGTGCGCGACCTCCCGTGGGCACGCGAGCAGCTGCGGACCGCAGGCTCCCCCGAGGCGCTGCCCGACAGCGGGGTCTATCCGCTGGAGCGGTCGGCGATCCGCCTGCTGAACGCGCCGGGGACCTGAGCGTCAGCCCGGCCTTTGCCCGCCGCGGCCGCGCTCACGCGTCGGCGCGGCCTGCGATCCAGGTCGCGCGCACCTGCGCCTGCGCATCCAGCCACACCAGGTCGGCGCGGTAGCCGGGCGCGATCCGGCCGTGGCTGGCGCCCAGGCCGATCGCCTCCGCCGGGTACTGCGCGGCCATCCGGCAGGCCTCGTCCAGCCCCAGGCCGAGCAGGCGCACCGCGTTGCGCACGGCGCTGGCCATGTCCAGCGCGGAGCCGGCCAGTGCGCCCGCGGCGTTGCGCACCACGCCGTCGCTGGCGGTGATGGTTTCGCCGTACAGGTCGAAGGCCGGCGAATCGGCGCCCACCATCGGCATCGCATCGGTCACCAGCAGTACCTTGCCGCGCGGTTTCGCCGCCAATGCGATGCGCAGGCTGGCCGGATGCACGTGCACGCCGTCCACGATGATCCCGCACCAGCAATCGGCGTCGTCCAGCGCCGCGCCGACCATGCCCGGCTCGCGCCCCTGCAGCGGCGACATCGCGTTGAACAGGTGGGTGACACCGCGGATGCCGGCGGCGAAGCCGGCCTGCGCCTGCGCATAGGTGGCATCGCTGTGACCGGCCCAGAGGATCGCGCCGCGCGCGGCCAGCGCCTGCAGGCTGGCCTGCGGCAGCCGTTCGGGCGCCACCGTGAGCAGGGTGACGCCGTTGTCCAGCGCGGTCGCCAGCGCGATCTCGGCGGCCTCCGGCACGCGGAAGCGGGCCGCGTCGTGGGTGCCCTTGCGCGCCGGCGCCAGGTACGGGCCCTCCAGGTGGATGCCGAGCACGCCGGGCACGCCCTGCGCGATCGCAGCGCGCACCGCGGCGACCGCGCGCCGCATCACCTCGGCCTCGTCGCTGATCAGGGTGGGCAGGAAGCCGGTGGTGCCGAAGCGCCGGTGCGCGCGCCCGATGCTGGCAATCGTCTCGATGCCGGGCGCGTTGTTGAACAGCACCCCGCCACCGCCGTTGACCTGCAGGTCGATGAAGCCGGGCGCGAGATAGCCGCCGCCGAGGTCGATGCGCACCCCGCCGCCGGGCGGAGTGCCGTGCAGCACAGCCACCACGTGGCCGTCCTCGACCACCACGCAGGCCTCCGGCTCGAACCCGCGTTCGGTCAGGACATGACCATTGTGGAAGACCAGCGGTTGCATGCGCGGGCGGGGGACGGGCGGCGGCCACGGGCCAAGGCCTGCAAGCCTACCCGCAGGCCGCCGGGCTGCGGTAGTCTTGCGGCTCGCCGCATGCATCCGGGGGGAATGGCATGGCTGGATCGGAACTCCAGGTGATGGTGATCGAGGACCACGGCTTCCAGCGCAGGATCGCGCTGCGGCTGCTGGCCGAGCTGGGAATCGAACGCACCCTCGAGGGGGCCGACGGGCTGCATGCGCTGGACGTGCTGCGGCGCCAGCCCAGCCCGCCGGACGTGGTGCTGGTGGACCTGGACATGCCGGGCATGGACGGCATCGAATGCATCGGCCAGATCGCGCAGGAGCGGCTGGCGCGCGCGGTGGTGGTGGTCAGCGCGCTGGACCCCGCCCTGCTCAACACGGTGCAGACCATGGCCCGCGCCTACGGGCTGCGGGTGCTGGGCAGCGTGGAGAAACCGCTGACCCGCGACAAGCTGCAGGACGTGCTGGCGCGCTTCGGCGACCATGCCGGCGAGACGCTGGACGAGGCCGCCAGCGATTTCACCGTGCCGGCCCTGCTGGCGGCGCTGGAGCGCGGCGAGATCGTGCCCTGGTTCCAGCCGCAGGCCGAGCTGGGCAACGGCAAGATCGTCGGAGTGGAGGCGCTGGCGCGCTGGGAGCGCAGCGACGGCAGCGTGGTGCGCCCGCTGCAGTTCGTGCCGCTGCTGGAGCGCGAAGGCCAGGCGCATGCGCTGACCGACCGCATGCTCGACGCCGGCTGCCGCTGGCTGCGGCAATGGAATCGCGACGGCATGCGGCTGACGCTCTCGGTCAACGTCTCGCCGCTGGCGCTGGCCGACGCCCAGGCCGCCGACCGCTACCAGGCGATCGTCGAAAGCCACGCGCTCAAGCCCGAGGACGTGGTGCTGGAGATCACCGAAAGCTCGGTGATGGCGGATGCCGCCTGCGGCCTGAGCGTGCTGGCGCGCCTGCGCCTGAAGGGCTTCGGGCTGTCGATCGACGATTTTGGCACCGGCTATTCCTCGCTGGCGCAGCTGGCGCAGGTGCCGTTCAGCGAGCTCAAGATCGACAAGGAGTTCGTGTGCGGCGCGCATCTGCAGCCACGCAAGCGCGCGATGGTGGAGGCCAGCCTGGACCTGGCGCGCAAGCTGCGCCTGGCCACGGTGGCGGAAGGCGTGGAGAGCGCCGAGGACTGGCAGTTGCTGGCCGAGCTGGGCTGCGAGGTGGCGCAGGGCTGGCTGATCGGGCGCCCGGTACCGGGTAGCGAACTGCCCGCGGCGATCGCGCGCTGGCGGCGGCCGGTGCACTGAACCGGGCGCGCGCCATGCCTGCCCCCGCCCTGGCCTGAGCCATGTCTTTCGACGCCCTGCGCTACAGCATCCGCAAGCAGCTGCTGGGGCTGTTTGGGCTGTTCCTGGTGACCGGCGTGGTGGTGCTCTCGCTCGACCAGCTCCAGCAGCATCTGGCCGAGCGCGCCATGGAGTCGATGCGCGACGACGTGCTGGCCGGCATGCGGCGCATCCGCCGGCTGTCCAACACCTACGAAATGGACCTGGTGGACACCACCTTCCGCACCCGCAACTACCTGATCGACTGGCAGCAGGCGGCGGCCACGCTGGCGCGCGCGCAGTCCGAGGCTGCGGTGGAATGGCGGGCACTGCAGGCGATGCCGCTGGACGAGCAGGGCCGCGCGCTGCTGGCACAGGCGCTGCTGGTGCGCCCGCGCGCCGACCAGGCGCTGGCCGACCTGCAGGACATCGTGCAGCGCCAGGACATCCTGGCGCTGGGCCGGTTCGCCGACCGCGAGCTGTACCCGGCAGTGGACCCGCTGGTGGCGCGCCTGGAGCAGATCGACGCCCTCGGGCAGGCGCGCGCGGATGCGCTGGTGCGGCAGGAGCTGGCGCGCGCCACGTGGTTCGGGCGCGCGCGCATCGGGCTGTCGCTGCTGTGCTTCGTGCTGGTGGCGGTGTTCGGCCGGCGCGTGCTGCGCAACGGCTATCGCGGGGTGGAGAGCCTGCACCGGCTGGCGCGCGACATGGCCCGCCACGACTACACCAGCCTGCCGCGGTTCCAGCCGCGCGGCGAACTAGGCGAGGTGATGGAAAGCTTCCTGCGCATGCGCGAGCAAGTGCGACGGATGGAAACCCAGCTCACCGACCAGCTCGCGCGTAACGACAAGGTGCGGGTGGCGCTGGAGCGGCGCGAGCAGTTCCAGCGCCTGCTGCTGGAGGCGGCGCAGACGGCGATCTTCGCGGTCGACGGGAACGGGGTGTTCTCGCAGGTCAATCCGTTCGCGGAGAAGCTGCTGGGCTGGCCGGCCGGATCGCTGCTCGGGCGCGAGCGACTGGACGTGATCCTGGATCCGGAGGCGCTCGGCGCGCTGGCGCGCGGGCTCAGCGAGGCCTACGGCCACACCGTGCCGGCCGACTGGACCGCGCTGCGTGAGCTGGCACGCCACCGCGAGCCGCCGCGCGAGTTCGCCCTGCGCCACCAGCGCGGGCGGACCCTGCCGGTGCTGCTGGCGCTGTCGGCGATGCGCAGCGATACCGGCGAGATGGTCGGCCTGCTGGCGGTGGCCACTGACCTCACCCACCTCAAGCGGCTGGAGCACGCCCTGCGCGACAGCGAGGCGCGCGCGCGCGAGGCCAACCACGCCAAGAGCGCGTTCCTGGCGG
Organism: Thermomonas sp.; assembly: GCA_046313655.1. Lineage (GTDB taxonomy): Bacteria > Pseudomonadota > Gammaproteobacteria > Xanthomonadales > Xanthomonadaceae > Thermomonas. Next base: position 6,165 of record JBKBXH010000003.1, read on the forward strand.
CGATGAGCCACGAGATCCGCACCCCGATGATCGGCGTCACCGGCATGATCGAGGTGCTCGGGCACACCCGCCTGGATGCCGAGCAGCGGCGCGCGCTCAACGTGATCCAGGCCTCGGCCGAGACCCTGCTGCGGATCATCGGCGACATCCTCGATTTCTCGAAGATCGAAGCCGGGCGGATGGAGCTGGAGCCGGTCGCCACCGACCTGCCGGAACTGGTGCGCAGCGTGGTCGCCAGCCATGCCGGCTCCGCGTCCAGCAAGGGGCTGGCGCTGGAATGCCGGATCGGCAACGGCCTCGCGTCCGCCTACGAGGTGGACCCGGTGCGGCTGCGCCAGGTGCTGGGCAACTTCCTGTCGAATGCGATCAAGTTCACCGCGCAGGGCGGGGTCACCATCGCGCTGGAGGCCGAAGGCCAGGACCCGGGCGCGGGCCCGCTGGGCAGCGATGCGCTGGTGCTGCGGGTCACCGACACCGGCATCGGCATCAGCGCGCAGGCGCAGGCGCGGCTGTTCCAGCCGTTCGCGCAGGCCGAGGCCGACACCACCCGCCGCTTCGGCGGCACCGGGCTGGGGTTGGCGATCAGCCGCCGCATTGCCGAGCTGATGGGCGGCCGCATCGAGATGGAGTCCGAACCCGGCAAGGGCACCAGCATGCGCCTGCACGTCACCCTGCCGCGCGCGCCCGCCGATGCGCTGCCACAGCCGCCGCGCGCGGGCCGCCGCTTGGGCGGTTTCGCGCCGCGCCGGCTGCCCACGGTGGCCGAGGCGGAGCGCGAGCGCAGCCTGGTGCTGCTGGTGGACGACCATGCCACCAACCGCCAGGTGATCCAGCGCCAGCTGGCGCTGGCCGGGTATGCCTCGGAAACGGCCGAGGATGGGCTGGAGGGCCTGGAGCGCTGGCGCAGCGGGCGCTACGCGCTGCTGCTGACCGACGTGCACATGCCGCGCATGGACGGCTACCAGTTGGCGCGCAAGCTGCGCGAAGAAGAGGAGCGGCGCGGCCTGCCGCGCACCCCGATGGTGGCGCTCACCGCCTCCGCCCTGAAGGGCGAGGCCGAACGCTGCCTGGCCGCGGGCATGGACGACTACCTGGCCAAGCCGGTCGGGATCGCCGCGCTCGGCGCCTGCCTGCAGCGCTGGCTGCCGCACACCGCCAGCGGCGCGGGCATGGACGAGGAAGAGGGCCATCGCATCCAGGCCGCCAACAATGCGCGCGCGGAAGCCGCCGCCGGCGACCCCGGACAGGAACCGCAGGTGCTGGACGCGGCGGTGCTGGAGGCGCTGGGCGGCAGCGACCTGGCCGCGCTGGGCGGGCTGCTGGACGATTTTCTTGCCACCACCCGCGACGACCTGCACGAGCTGGAGCGCCTGCACGAGGCCGGCGACCTGCCCGGCCTGACCCGCCAGGCGCACAAAATCAAGGGCGCCGCGCGGCTGGTCGGCGCGCAGGTGCTGGCGGACGCCGCGGCCGCGCTGGAAACGGCCGGGCGCCACGGCGACTGGGCCGGCGTGCTGCCGCTGGCCGCCGACCTGCGCACCGCGATGGAACAGCTGCGCCTGCACGTGCAGGCGCGCGCGCGCGGGTGAAGGCGGCGGCATGCGTTGGCGCGGGCCGGCGTGTAGGCTGTCGCGGTGGCGATCCGGAGCCCTGCGATGAAGACCTGGCTGGTGGCGTGTTCCAAGGGCGGCGTCGGCAAGACCACGCTGGCCACCCATCTGGCGGCCCAGGCCGCGCTGGCGGGACGCACGGCGGCGCTGGTGGATGCCGATCCGCAGCGTTCCGCCAGCCGCTGGTGCGAGCGCCGTGCCGGTCTGGCGGGCGCGGTGGCGGCGGTGGATGGCACCCGCCGTTCCTGGCGCAAGCACCTGCCGGACGGCCTGCGCCGGGTGGTGGTGGATGCCCCGGCCGGCGCCGACCGCGACGCGCTGGAGGCGTTCCTGGACGAGGCCGATGCGCTGCTGGTGCCGGTGCAGCCCTCGGCGCTCGACATCGAGGCCGCGTCCGGGTTCCTGCACGACCTGCTGCGCCACCCGCGCCTGCGCAAGGGCAAGCTGCCGGCGGCGCTGGTGCTCAACCGCTGCAAGCCGAATACCCATGCCACCCGGCAGGCGCTGGAGCTGCTCGCCGGCTGGCCCTTGCCGGTGGTGGCGCAGCTGCGCGACAGCCAGGCCTACGTGGTGCTGACCGGGCTGGGCAAGAGCGTGTTCGACTACCATTCCGCCCAGGTGCGCGAGCACCAGCAGGACTGGACGCCCCTGCTGCACTGGCTGGGCGAGCCCTGATCCCTTCCCCATGGATACCTTGCGATGCGCGAACTGATCCTGCTCCGCCACGCCCACGCCGATGCCGCCGCGCCCGGGCAGGACGACGCCGGCCGCCCGCTGTCGGATACCGGCCTGGCCGAGGCCCGCGCCGCCGGCGACTGGCTGCGCGAACACGGGCTGCGCCCCGACCGCGTGCTGTGCTCGCCGGCCATGCGCACCCGCCAGACCCTGGACGCGCTGGGCGCGCTGGGCTGCAGCGACGTGCGCGAGGAGCCGGCGATCTACGAGGCCAGCCCCGGCACCTTGGCGGCGCTGGCCGATGCCCATGCCGATGCCGCCTGCCTGCTGATCGTCGGCCACAACCCGGGGCTGGAACAGCTGGCGGCGCTGCTCTACAGCGGCCAGTCCGGCGACCATCGCGGGATGCCGCCGGGCGCGATCGCAGTGCTCGCGTTCCCGATGGACGCCGCGGTCGAACCCGGCGCCGCGCGGCTGGCGCGCTTCTGGTGGCCGTGACCGCATGAGCCGGGCGTGGGGCGGCCGCTGGCTGGCGGCCTGGCTGGTCCTGCTGCTGTGCTCGGGCTGCGCCACCCTCGGCAACGCCCAGCGTGATGCGGCCGCCGGAATCGCGCAGGCGGCGCGCAGCACCCGGGTGGATTGCACCCGTGCGGATGCCTGCGCGCAGCCCTCGCCGGTGCTGGACATGGCGCGCCAGGCCTGGGCCGCCTCCACCGCGCAGGCGCCGCGCCACCGCGCGCTGATCCTCGACAACGCCCCGGATGCCCTGCTGCTGCGCATCCACCTGATCCGCAGCGCGCGCCGCAGCATCGAGCTGCAGACCTACATCTTCGACGAGGACGATTCCGCCCAGCTGGTGATGGACGAACTGGAGGCGGCCGCCTTCCGCGGGGTCAAGGTGCGCATCCTGATCGACCAGCTGGCCGCGCTGCGCAAGGTGGAGACCCTGGCCGCGCTGGCCTCGCTGCATGCCAACCTCGAGTTGCGGGTGTACAACCCGGTGCTCGACCGCGCGCGGCTGGCGCTGCCGATGTACGCGGTCGCCTCGCTGTGCTGCTGGCGCCAGCTCAACCGGCGCATGCACAACAAGCTGCTGGTGGTGGACGGGCTGGTCGGGATCGTCGGCGGGCGCAATTACCAGGACGACTATTACGACTGGGGCGATGGCTACAACTTCCGCGACCGCGACCTGCTGCTGGCCGGGCCGCAGGTGCGCGCGATGCAGGCCAACTTCGAGGCGTTCTGGATCTCCCAGCGCAGCGTGCCGCCGCAGCGGCTGGGCGATGTCGCCCGCTACCTGCGCCGCTACGGGGCGCCGCCCGCGCCGCCGCACCATCCGTTCCGCCGCCCCGACCGGGTGCGCGCGCTGCTGGCCCAGGCCGACGATCCCGCGCTGCTGCAGGCGCGCTTCGTGGCGCCGGCGCTGGACGTGCGCGGGGTCAGCTTCGTCGCCGACCTGCCGCGCAAGCACCGCGACGACGCCTTCGCCGACGTGCCGGAGGAACAGGCCGTGGGCGCGGCCAGCCGCGGGCTGCTGCAGCTGCTGCAGGATGCGCGCGACGAGGTGCTGTTGCAGACGCCCTACCTGGTGATGTCCAAGCCCGCGCAGCAGGCATTCCGCGCCCTGCACCAGCGCGCGCAGCCGCCGCGGGTGCAGATCTCCACCAACAGCCTGGCCGCGACCGATGCCTTCGTCGCCTACGCGATGTCGTACAAGTACAAGCGCCGCTACCTGCGCGACTTCGGTTTCGAGATCCACGAGTTCAAGCCGTTCCCCGCGGATGCGCCGTTCGAACTGGGCGAGACCGGGGCTGCGCTGGGGCGCGAACCGGAGGAGCCGGCGGACGGCCCGGCGGCGGCCGGCGACCAGGATGGCAAGGGCGCTGGCGATGACGAAGGCGAGGGCGAGGACGCCGCGGACGCACAGGCGCCGCAGGGGCAGGACGCGTCGGCCGCCATTGGCTCCGGCGGCAGCCTGCTCGAGCGCCGGCTGGCCAAGCGCGGCCTGCGCAGCGAGCCGGTCAGCGAGGCCGGGCGGCTGTCGCCGTTCGCGTCCTCCGGCGGCCTGCCGGTGCGGCTCAAGCGCGCCGGCCTGCGCATGGGCTTGCATGCCAAGTCGATGGTGGTGGACGAGCGCGTGGGGGTGGTCGGCACCCACAATTTCGATCCCCGCGGCGACACCCTCAACACCGAGAGCGCGGTGGTGATCGCCGACCCCGCCTTCGCCCGCCAGCTGGCCGCCAGCATCCGCCGCGACATGGCCCCGGCCAATGCCTGGACCATCGGCCGGCGCGACGACGCGCTGCTGCTGCCGGGGGTGGAATACACTCTGGCCAAGCTCTCGGAGCGGATGCCGATCTTCGACCTGTGGCCGCGCAAGTACGCCACCAGCTACGACTACGTGCCCGGCCCCGGCTGCCCGCCGACCCAGGTGCCGCCGTCCCCGTTCGCCACCGACTTCCGCCGCTGCAACCAGCCGGTGGGGGATTTCCCGGAGGTGGACCTCGGCCTGAAGTGGCTGGGCGTGCGTCTGTTCACGGCGTTCGGCTCGGGGCTGTCGCCGATCCTGTAGCCGATCCCGTGAGTCGATCCCGTGAGTCGATCCCGTGAGTCGATCCCGTGAGTCGATCGCGGCGAGGCCCGCGCGCCCGCGCCGGCCGGGCATGACAACTGTCGATTGACGGCGACCGGGGCGCCGCCTAGTCTGCGGGCTCCCTCTCCTTGCCCGCCCGCGCCGCCATGTCGATCACGCTCAATTTCGAACTCAACGACCAGGACCTCGCCCATTTCCAGGCCGCGGCCGAGCGCTCGCGCAAGGCGGTCGAGGGCCAGAGCCCGGAGCAGGTCGTGGCCGCCGCGGTGGCGCTGCTGGAGGACGCGCAGAAGGCCACCCTGCCGGACTTCATCCGCCAGCGCCTGCTGCGCCTGGACGACATGATCGCGATGCTGCGCGACGACGCCTGGGCGATGGCGGAGGCCGATCGCCAGCGCGTGCTGGCGGCGCTGGCCTACTTCGCCGACCCGAACGACATCATCCCCGACAACGTCGCGGTGCTGGGCTTTCTCGACGATGCGGTGATGATCGAGCTCTCGGTGCGCGAATTGGCGCACGAGCTGGACGCCTACGACGACTTCTGCGACTACCGTGCGCGCGAAGCCGCGCGCCGCGGCGTGGACCCGGCCAGCCTGGGCCGCACCGACTGGCTGGATTCACGCCGCGAGGAGCTGGTGGAGCGCATGCACCACCGCCGCGAGCGCGATTTCGGGGTCGGCTACGGCCGCAGCAGCGGCTATGGCCGTCCCTCCTACACCCGCGCCTGGCGCCCGGGCGTGTTCTCGGTGCGCTGAAGCCCACGATGGCCGCGCCCGCCTTCAACTGGCCGCCGGGGCTGACCCTGGAGGCGCTGAACGCGCGCTCGCGCGGCACCCTGATGGAAACGCTCGGGATCGTGTTCACCGAGCTGGGCGACGGCTACCTGCGCGCGACCATGCCGGTTGCGCCGCGCACCCACCAGCCCTACGGCCTGCTGCACGGCGGCGCCTCGGTGGCGCTGGCCGAGACCCTGGGCAGCAGCGCGGGCATGCTGGCGGCCGGCGGCAATGCGGTGGTCGGGCTGGAGATCAACGCCAACCACCTACGCGCGGTGCGCAGCGGCACCGTCACCGGCACCACGCGGCCGATCCACATCGGCCGCAGCACCCAGGTCTGGGAGATCCGGATCGAGGACGAGGCCGGGCAGGCGGTCTGCATCAGCCGGATCACCCTGGCGGTGCTGCCGGCGCCGCCGGGCTGAGGCTCAGCCCTCGCCGAACTCCGGATCGAACAGCAGCAGGGCCGAGGCGGCCGCGGCCAGCCCCATGCGCTGGCCTTCGTCCAGCGGGGTCCCGCGCAGGGCATGCAGGCTGTGGATCTCGAAATCGCCGTCCGGGGCGTGCAGCCGCCCCTGCAGGGCGTGGCCGTCGCGCTGCAGCTCCAGCGTCAGCAGGCGGCCATCGTCGAGGCGGAAGCCGCAGGCCAGCACCGGACGCCCCGCCGCGCCGTCCAGGTCCAGCTGCAGCGCGCCGTGGGCGTCGGCATGCCGCAGCATGCGCGCGCGGGCCTGGCACTGGCTTTCCACCGGCCTCTGGCCGGGCGCCACCTGGGGATAGGCCCAGCGCTGGCGCAGGTGGGCGAGGCCGGCCGCCGGCAGCGGCAGCTCCCAGCCGAAGCGGCTGCCTTCGCACATGTCCAGGGCGCTGAAGGGACCGAACCGGATCGGCTCGCCAGCGCGGCGCGGCGACAGGCCGCTGACCGGGTAGCGGGTGGTGCTCGCGGCCATGCCCAAGGGCATCGCCAGTTCGGTGGTCGCGCAGCCGGCGAGCGGCAGCAGGGCGGTCAGCAGCAGGGGCAGCAACGGGCGCGGCATCGGGGCGTCTCGGCAGGGAGTCCAGCGCCGCAGCCTACCGGGGCCGGGTCGCCGGCCGCCCGGTCGGACGGGGTTCATGCACGCGCCACGGTGCCCGCGCGGCGATTCCGCTGGCGGCGGGCATCGGGTATCGTGGCCGCCCATGAAGTCTCCCCCGGTTCACACCGCCCCGCGCGGCAGGGCGGCGCGGGCATGGCGCTACGCCTATCGCACGCCGCTGCTGGCGTGGCACGTGCTGGTCGATCTGCCGGTCACCCTGCTGCTGATCGCGCTCGGGCGCGGCGGCCGGCTGTCGCATGCGATGGTGCGCTGGTGGTCGGGTGGCTTGCTGCGGGTGTTCGGCATGCGCCTGCAACGTGTGGGCACGCCGCGGCCCGGCGGCACCCTGTTCGTGGCCAACCACGTCAGCTGGGTGGACATCATGGTGCTGCACTCGCAGCACATGATGGGGTTCATCGCCAAGTCCGAGATCCGCGCCTGGCCGCTGGTGGGCTGGATCACCACCCATGCCGAGACCATCTTCCTGCAGCGCGGCAACGGCGATTCGCTGGGCCAGGTGATGGCCGAGATGGTGCAGCGCCTGCGCGCCGGGCGCGCGGTGGCGGCCTTCCCCGAGGGCGGCACCCGCGACGGCCGCGTGCTGGGCGCGTTCCACGCCCGCATCTTCGCCACCGCGGTCGAGGCCAATGCCCCGGTGCAGCCGGTGGCGCTGTGCTACGGCGCGGGCTGCGAGGCGCAGGCGATCGTCGCGTTCGCCGCGCGCGAAAGCTTCCTCGGCAATTTCCTGCGCCTGCTGGGGGAACCCGCGCGGCCGGTGCGGGTGTGCTTCACCGCGCCGATCGACCCCGGCCGCCACGACGGCCGCCGCGGCATCGCCGAGACGGCGCGCGCGCAGGTCCTGCAGGCGATGGAGGCGGCCTGAGATGCGCCCCGGCCTGGCCCGCTCCGGATACGCTCCGCCGGCCTGGTTGCGCAGCCCGCACGTGCAGTCGCTGCTGGCATCCAGCCCGCTGCGCGCCGCGCAGGCCCGGCGCCGCCTGCGCCAGGTGCCGGCCACGCATGCGCAGACCCTGCTCGAGGTGGAGGGCGGCGTGCGCCTGCAGGGCGTGGCCAGCGTGCCGGTGGCGCGCGCGCCGCGGGCGCTGGCGCTGTTGCTGCACGGCTGGGAGGGCAGCGCCGAATCCAGCTACATGCGGCTGACCGCCGCGCACCTGCTGCGCGCGGGGTTCGTGGTGTTCCGGCTCAATTTCCGCGACCACGGCGGCACCCATCACCTGAACGAGGGCCTGTTCCACTCCAACCGGCTGGACGAGGTGGTGGCCGCCGCGCGCGCGGTGGCGGCGCGCTGGCCGGGGCTGCCGCTGATGGTCGCGGGCTACTCGCTGGGCGGCAATTTCGCGCTGCGGCTGGCGCTGCGCGCGCCGCAGGCGGGGCTGCCGCTACGCCGGGTGGCGGCGGTCTGCCCGCTGCTGGACCCGGCGCGCACGATGGACAGCATGGAAGTCGCGCCGGCGGTGTACATGCGCTATTTCGAGCGGATGTGGCGGCGCTCGCTGGCGCGCAAGCGCGCGCTGTTCCCGCAGGCGCATGCGTTCGACGACGAGGTGCTGCGCCTGCGCCTGCGCCCGCTGACCGACTGGATGGTGCGCCACTGCACCGACTTCCCCGACCTCGACGCCTATTTCGACGGCTACTCGGTGGCTGGCGAGCGCCTGCGCGCGCTGGCAGTGCCCACCGACGTGCTGATGGCGGCCGACGATCCGGTGATCCCGCTGGACGATTTCCACCACATCGCGGTGTTCCCGAACGTGCACCTGGAGCTCACCGCGCACGGCGGCCACTGCGGCTTCATCGAGCGCGCCAGCCTCGACAGCTACAGCGAGCGCTGGGTGGCTACGCGCTTCGTGGCCGCGCTGGGCGATGAGGCGTCCGCCGTAGAATCGGCTTCCGGTCCCGAAGGAGAGACGCCCCATGCAGCTGCATAGCGACAGTTTCCAGCACCGCCAGCCGTTGGCCCCGGACTTCGCGCTGGGCGCCCCAGGCGGCGGCTTCGGCGGCAACCGCAATCCGCACCTGGCCTGGGACGGCGTGCCGGCCGGCACGCGCTCGTTCGCTCTGCTGTGCATCGATACCGACGCCCCGACCGACGGCGCGCTGGTGGCCGACGCCGCCACCCCGATCCCGGAGGCCCACCCGCGCGGCGATTTCGTGCACTGGGTGGTGGCCGACATCCCGGCCGACGTACGCTCGATTGCCGCGGGCAGCTGCAGCGACGGCCCGGTGGCGCACGGCAAGCAGGCCGGCCGCGATGCCGGCGGCCTGCGCGGGCTGAACGACTACACCGGCTGGTTCGCGGGCGATCCCGCGCTGGCGGGCCAGTATTACGGCTACGACGGCCCATATCCGCCGGCGCACGACCTGCGCACCCACCGCTATTTCTTCCGCCTGTTCGCGCTGGACGTGCCCAGCCTCGGGCTGGCCCAGCCGTTCACCGCCGCCGACGTGCTGCGCGCGATGCACGGCCACGTGCTGGACGAGGCCGCCATCTACGGCACCTACAGCCTGCACGGCTGAGGACGCTCCCGCCGCGGCGCCCGGCACGGGCACGGTCGCCGCGCGGGCCTGGCGTCACAGGATGTAGCGGCTCAGGTCCGGGTCCTGCACCAGCGCGCCCAGCTGGGCATCCACGTAGGCGCGGTCGATGGTGACGCTGCCGCCCTTGTCCGGGGCCTCGAAGCTCAGCGACTCCAGCAGCCGCTCCAGCACCGTGTGCAGGCGCCGCGCGCCGATGTTTTCCTGGCGTTCGTTGACGTGCGCGGCGATCTCCGCGATCCGCTCCACCGCCTCCGCGGTGAACGTCAGGCGCACGCCCTCGGTGTCCATCAGCTCGACGTACTGCCGGGTCAGTGCGGCCTTCGGCTCGGTGAGGATGCGCACGAACTCGTCCTTGCCGAGTGCGTCCAGCTCCACCCGGATCGGGAAGCGACCCTGCATCTCCGGGATCAGGTCGGACGGCTTGGCCAGGTGGAACGCGCCGCTGGCGATGAACAGGATGTGGTCGGTCTTCACCGGGCCGTGCTTGGTGCTCACCGTGCTGCCTTCCACCAGCGGCAGCAGGTCGCGCTGCACGCCCTCGCGGCTGACGTCGGCGCCCATGCCCTCGCTGCGCTTGGCGACCTTGTCGATCTCGTCGATGAACACGATGCCGTGCTGCTCGCAGGCCTCGATCGCGGCCTCGCGCACCTCGTCCTCATTGACCAGCTTGCCGGCTTCCTCCTCGACCAGCAGCGGGCGCGCGGCGGCGATGGTCATGCGCTTCTTGTGGGTCTTGCCGCCGGAGATCTGGCTGAACATCTGGCGCAGCTGCTGGCCCATTTCCTCCATGCCGGGCGGCGCCATGATGTCCACGCCGATGTTCATGCTGAGGTCGAGTTCGATCTCACGCGCGTCCAGCTCGCCGGCGCGCAGCTGCTTGCGTAGTTTCTGCCGGGTCGACGAGTCCTGCGCCGACGGTTCGGCGCCGATGTCCACCGTGGTGGTGGCGGCGGGATTGAAGCCGAACGCGGGCGGCGCCTC
>JBKBXH010000004.1:0-16328 GCA_046313655.1 Thermomonas sp.
ATGGACGGCTTCAAGACCGGCAACCAGCGCACGCCGGCGCTGTCCGCGCTTATCCCGCGGCTGTTCGAGGCCGCCTGGGGCTGGGCCTCGATCGAATACGGCGAGGCCCGCATCCGCAGCGGGCACGTGCTCATCGCGCTGCTGGCGGACGCCGAGCTGCGCCGGCTGGTGGCCGCCAGCGCGCGCTCGCTGGAGAAGATCAACCTGGAGACCCTGAGCCACAACTTCCACGCCCTGTGCGACGGCTCCAGCGAGGCGCGCGAGGCGCGCGCGCTGGGCGATGCCGCCGCCCCGCTCGCCGGCGACGGCGGCGCGCCGGGGCAGGCCGGCGGCAGCGGGCGGCCGAGCAAGACCCCGAACCTCGACCAGTACTGCATCAACCTCACCCAGCGCGCGCGCGATGGCAAGCTGGACCCGGTGTTGGGCCGCGACGCCGAAATCCGCCTGATGGTGGACGTGCTCACCCGCCGCCGCCAGAACAACCCGATCCTCACCGGCGAGGCCGGGGTCGGCAAGACCGCGGTGGTCGAGGGCCTGGCGCTGCGGATCGCCGCCGACGACGTGCCGCCGCAGCTGAAGGGCGTGGAACTGCTCTCGCTCGACCTCGGCCTGCTGCAGGCCGGGGCCAGCGTCAAGGGTGAGTTCGAGAACCGGCTCAAGGGCGTGATCGAGGAGGTCAAGTCCAGCCCGGTGCCGATCATCATGTTCATCGACGAGGCGCACACCCTGATCGGCGCCGGCGGCACCGCCGGCCAGAACGATGCCGCCAACCTGCTGAAACCCGCGCTGGCGCGCGGCGAGATGCGCACGATCGCGGCCACCACCTGGAGCGAATACAAGAAGTACTTCGAGAAGGACCCGGCCCTGACCCGCCGCTTCCAGGTGGTGAAGGTGGACGAGCCGGACGATGCCAAGGCGGTGGCGATGCTGCGCGGGGTCGGGCGCGCGATGGCGGCCCACCCCAAGGTGCGCATCCTCGACGAGGCGATCGTCGAGGCGGTGAAGCTGAGCTCGCGCTTCATCCCCGGCCGCCAGCTGCCGGACAAGGCGGTGAGCGTGCTCGATACCGCCTGCGCCAAGGTCGCGATCGGCCAGAACGCGACCCCGGCGCGGATCGAGGATGCGCGCAAGCGGCTGGAGGTGCTGCGCACCGAACAGGCCCAGCTGGAACAGGAGCAGGCCGGTGGCGCCGACCACGGCAAGCGCCTGGCGGAGATCGCCGCGGACATCGAGGCGACCGCGGCCGCGCTGGCCACCGACGAGGCGCGCTTCGCCCAGGAGCAGGAGCTGGTGGCGCGCTACACCGCCGCGCTGGACCGGATCGAGGCGCTCCTCGCCGACGACCCCGCGCGTGCCGAGGTGCGCGCCGAGCTGGACGCCATCCGCGCCGAGCTCAAGGCCGTGCAGGGCTTCGAGCCGATGGTGCTGCCGGTGGTGGATGCCGCCGCGGTGGCGCAGATCATCGCCGGCTGGACCGGGATCCCGGTCGGGCGGATGGTGGCCGACGAGATCCAGACCGTGCTGCGCCTGAAGGACGCGCTGGAGGAACGGGTGATCGGCCAGAGCCACGCGCTGGAGGCGATCGCCCAGCGCGTGCGCACCTCGCGCGCGAACCTCGAGGACCCGGACAAGCCCAAGGGCGTGTTCCTGCTGGTGGGCACCTCCGGCGTGGGCAAGACCGAGACCGCGATCGCGCTGGCGGACGCCCTGTACGGCGGCGAGCGCAGCATGATCACGATCAACATGAGCGAATTCCAGGAGGCGCACACGGTCTCCAGCCTCAAGGGCAGCCCGCCCGGCTACGTCGGCTACGGCGAGGGCGGCGTGCTGACCGAGGCGGTGCGCCGGCGCCCGTACTCGGTGGTGCTGCTGGACGAGATTGAGAAGGCGCACCCGGACGTGCTGGAGCTGTTCTTCCAAGTGTTCGACAAGGTCCGCATGGAGGACGGCGAGGGCCGCGAAATCGACTTCCGCAACACCCTCATCATCCTCACCTCGAACGCCGGCACCGACCTGGTGATGCAGGCCTGCCGCGGCGACGGGGAGCTGCCGAGCGTGGAGTCGCTCAACGAGCTGCTGAAGCCCGAGCTCAACCGGGTGTTCAAGCCGGCCTTCCTCGGCCGCACCGCGGTCGTGCCCTACTACCCGCTGCGCGACGAGAACCTGCGCAAGATCGTGCGCCTGAAGCTGGACAAGATCGGCCGTCGCATCCGCGCCAACCACGGCGCCGCGTTCGAGTACGACGACGCGGTGGTGGACGCGATCGCCGCGCGCTGCACCGAGGTCGATTCCGGCGCCCGCAACATCGACAACATCCTCACCGGCACCGTGCTGCCGGAGGTGTCCGGGCATGTGCTGGAGCGGATGGCCGAGGGTGGCGCGATCGGCTCGATCCGGCTGGGCGCCGGCGCCGACGGCCGCTTCGTCTATGCCGTGGCCTGAGCCCGCCGATACGCCCTTCGCGCTAGCCGGGATGGCCGCCCGGCGGCGCGGAATAGCACTTCGGGGGAATGTCGCGCCCCACGCGCAGCCCCGAGGATAGGCAGCGCAACCCGCCGGTTTCGACCATGTCCGGACTCTCCACCGCCAACCGCATGTTCTTCCTCAGCCTCGCCGGATACGGGGAGGATGCGCTGCTGGTCGAGGAGATGCAGGGCGACGAATCGGTGTCGGCGCTGTTCCAGTTCCGGCTGTCGCTGCTGTCCTACGAGCCGGAGATCGACCCGGAGAAGATCGTCGGCAAGGGCGGCGTGCTGCGCATCGAGACCGAGGACGACGAACGCCACTGGAACGGCTACGTCTCGCGCTTCTCCCACACCGGGATCGTGCAGGCCTCCGACAGCGGCCGCCAGGACCTGTACGGCTACGAGTGCGACCTCGTGCCGTGGTTCTGGTTCCTCACCCAGCACGAGGACTGCCGCATCTTCCAGGGCAAGTCGGTGCCCGACATCGTCGAGACCATCTTCGCGGAGTTCCACTACAGCGACTACCGGCTGGAGCTCGACGGCCAGTACCCGCAGCTGGACTACTGCACCCAGTACAACGAGACCAGCTTCGCCTTCATCTCGCGCCTGCTGGAGCGGGAAGGCATCCACTACTACTTCCGCCACGACGACCACGACGAGAGCCGGCACCTGCTGGTGCTGACCGACAACAAGCACGGCAACCGCCCGATGCAGCCGGATCGGGTCGCGTTCCGCAGCGACGAGCAGGCCAACGGGGTGGACGCCGTGCTGGCGATCGCCTGCGACCGCCAGATGCGCACCCGCAAGGCCACCCTGGCCGACTGGGACTACCTGAAGGTGGGCGTGCTGAGCGAGGAAACCCCGAGCGTGCTCCGGCTCGGCACCGACGTCGAGCTCGAGCGCTACCGCTATCCCGGCGGCTTCGACGCCCAGGGCGGCACGCCCGCAGGCAGCCACCTGGCCGACATCGTGATGGAGGCGGAGGAATCCAGCCACCTGCGCTACCGCGGGCGCAGCAGCGTGCGCGCACTCACGCCCGGCCACGTGTTCACCCTCGAGGACCACCCGCAGGACGAATTCAACCGCGAGTTCCTGGTGCTGTCGGTGCGCCACCACGGCCGCAACAACCTGCTGCGCGATGGCGGCGAGGCCCGCTACGAGAACCAGTTCGCCCTGCAACCGCATGCCGGCGTGTACCGCGCGCCGCAGTCCACCCCGCCCGCGCAGGCGCGCGGTCCGCAGACCGCGATCGTAGTGGGGCCACCCGGCAACGAGGTCTATACCGATGCCCACGGCCGCATCAAGGTGCGCTTCCACTGGGACCGCAAGGTGCCCGGACGCAGCACGAACACCCAGGACGACAAGGCCTCGTGCTGGATCCGGGTGGCGCAGCTCTGGGCCGGCAACGGCTACGGCACCATGTTCGTGCCGCGGGTGGGGATGGAAGTGGTGGTCGATTTCCTCGAAGGCGACCCCGACCGCCCGCTGGTGGTGGGCTGCGTCTACAACGGCAAGGCGGTGCCCCCGCTGAACCTGCCGGACGAGGCCACGCGCTCGACCATCAAGACCCTGTCCTCGAAGGGCGGCGGCGGCTTCAACGAACTGCGCTTCGAGGACAAGAAGGGCAGCGAGGAAATCTTCCTGCACGCGCAGAAGGACCTGCAGCTGCGCACCGGCAACAACCGCACGGAGGCGATCGGCGTCCATTCCCACCTGGACATCGGCAAGAACCGGACCGAGCGGATCGGCGAGAACGCCGACCTGACGATCGGCAAGAACCAGACGCTGTCGATCGGAAGCAACCGCGCCCAGACCATCGCCCAGGACGACTACCTCACCGTCGGCACCGCCCAGCACACCAGCGTCGGCACCGAGATGGCGGTCACCACCGGCACCAACTTCGGCCTGGACGCGGGCGTCAACGCCGCGCTGACCGCGGGCGTGAACATCGACCTCAAGGCCGGCGCGAACCTGGTGGCCGAGGCCGGCGCCATGATCAGCCTGAAGGCCGGGAGCAGCTCCATCGTGCTCGGCCCCGCCGGCATCTTCATCATCGGCAACATGGTGATGATCAACTCCGGCGGCAGTGCGCTCTCGGCGCAGAAGGCCAGCAAGGCGGAGAAAGCCGACAAGCCCAAGGCGCCGGACGCGGCTGCCAAATCCAGCGCCGGCAAGGTCAACGACCCGGTCCAGCAACTGCAGGCCAAGGCGCTGCGCAACGCCGCGCGCCAGGGCCAGCCTTTCTGCGCCCAGTGCGAGGCGGCGCGGCGCGCGCTGGCCGCCCTGCGCGGTGGCTGAATGCAGCGCGGCATGAACCTTCGCAAGGCCAATCGCATGTCCGCCTGCCGCCCGCTTCTGCGTATTGAACCGATGCATGGGAACTCCATCGCGCCGCGGGGGGTGGGCGATGGGTCGGCGGGGACGACCCGGGACGTTGCATCAGTCGGGATTCTTTACGTGATCGGCCAGGGACAGTACGAACAACTGCAACGGATGGTATTTGCCCGGGAAGGCCAATGCCCGGTGTTCGCGGTGCTCGACGGCGCCATCGTGGACGACCTGCCACCACTGCTGCAGCGGCATGCACCGGATGCGATGTGCCTGTTCTCGGGCGACCTCGACCCGATGCTGGCGGCGGCCGCACCCTACCTGCTGGCGCTCGCGCCCGACAGCGGCGGCGCGCAGCTGGCCCTGCGCGACGGCTGGAACTCGCACTGGGGCATCGTGCTGGTGGCCGACCCCGGCACCCAGGCGCATGCGCTGCGCGCGCACCTGCGCCGGATCCTGCGGGTCGGCACTCCCGGCGGCGAATCCATGCTGTTCCGCTTCTACGATCCGCGCGCCTTCCGCAGCGTGGTGCCGAGCTTCGACGCGGAGCAGCGCAAGGCGTTCTTCGGCCCGATCCGCGGCTGCTACGTCGAGGGCCGCGACGGCCAGGGCGTGCTGTACTTCGCGCGCGACGGCGAGGCGGCCCCGCGGGTGCTGCCGCTGGCGGCGGCGGCCTGAGGCGCGCGGCCATGCTCCAGCTCGACCGCAAGCAGATGGCGACGGTGGGCGAAACCCAGCTGCGCAGCAACCTGGCCGATTTCCTCAACCGCCACCTCGGCGGCAAGGCCCCGCTGCCGCTGGACGAGCTGGATGCCGAGCTGGATGCGGTGATCGCCCATTGCCGCAAGGCCGGGCTGCGCAGCCAGCGCGCGGTCGCGGCCTACGCCCTGGCCTGCTCGCTGTTCGGCAACGAGCGCGTCGCCAACGATCCCTCGATCATCGGCATCCTGGCCGACCGCAGCAGCGCGCAGCTCGACCGCGCCCTGCTGATCGAGATGTGGACCGCCGCGGCCTATGGCGACTACCGCCGGCGGCAAGGGGGCTGAAGCATGTTCGAATCCCTCACCGAAGGCCTGTCCGGGATCGGCGCGGCCGCCGGCCAGGCGGTGCAGCAGGCGCAGCAGGCCGCCGGCGTGGCCGCGCAGCAGGCGGCCACCGCCGCGCAGGGCGCGATCGCCGAGGCCCAGACCGCCGTTTCCAACGCCACCACGGCAGCCGCCGGCGCGGCCAACAATGCGGTCGCGCAGGCGCAGCAAGCCGCCCGGCAGGCCATGGCCCAGGCCGGTGCCGCTGCCCAGGGGGCGCTGGCGCAGGCCAACCAGGCGCTGGACGGTGCCCGCAATGCCGCCAACGACATGGCCCAGAACGCGCTGGGACAAGCCAATGCCGCATTGACCCAGGCCCGTACCCAGGCCGGCGCCGCCGCCCAGCAGGCGCTGGACCAGGCCCAGGCCGCGGTGGATACCGCCCAGCAGCAGGCCAGGACCATGGTGCACGGCGCGCTGGATGCCGCCAGCCAGGCGCTGGACGAGGCGATGGACACCGCGGAGCAGGCCGCGCAGGATGCGATCGAGCGCGCCATGGGGATGGTGGACAACGCTATGGCGCTGGTGGAGGACGGCGTCGGCCGCGCGCTGGACGCCGCCAACGGTGCCATCGACCAGGCACAGTCGCTGCTGCGCAATGCGGCCACCGACGCCCTGCAGCAGGCGCGCGCCGCCACCCTCGACCGCGCCCGCGATGCGCTCGGCCTGGTGCAGGGCGCACTCGACGCCTTGCCCGAGGCCTTCCCCGACCTGCCGACCGAGTTCCCGGCGTCCGAATGCCCATACGTGCGCGCCCTGCAGGATGAACTCGCGCGGCGCGCGGCCCAGGCCCGCAACGCCCTCGGCAATGCCGCCAACGCCGTGCAAGGCGTGACTGGCCCGCTGCTGGACCAGGCCGGCGACCTGCTCGATCACGCCAACGGCCTGGCCGACCAGGCCCTGGCCGCGATGGGGACCGCGATGGACGCGCTGGATCAGGCGCAGGCCATGGCCAACGACACCGCCCGTCAGGTGCTGGACACCGCCAAAGGAGCGGTGCAGCAGGCCCAGCAGGCCGTGCGCGAGCAGGCCGGCAGTGCGATCGCGCAGGCCCGCCAGACCGTGGGCGCGGTACGCGACCAGGCACGGCAGGGCGTGGAAGGCGGCATCGACCAGGCCATGGCGGCGGTGGATGGCCTGCAGCAGCAGGCCGGCGACGCCGCGCAGCAGGCGCTGGACACGGCACGGCAGGCCGCGGAGCAGGCGCAGCAGCAGGCCAGCGCGGCCGCGCAGCAGGCGCTGACGCAGGCCAACCAGGCCGCGCAACAGGCGCAGCAGGCCCTGTCCGGCGCGGCCCAAGGCGCCCTCGACAGTGCGCAGCAGGCCGCGCAACAGGCCGCCACCATGGCCGGTGATGCGGCGCAGGGCGCCATCGCGGATGCGCAGGGGGCCATCACCCAGGCCTCCTCCGCTGTCGCGGAAGCCGCCGGCAGCGCGGTGGCGGGCGCGCAGTCGGCCATGGCGGGTGCTGCGCAGGCCCTGGGCAACGCGGCCGCCTCGCTCGGGACCCTCTAGCGCGACTTCCAGCCAAGCCGCACGAGCCACGCGGCGCATCACGCCATCCCGGCGGCCTGCCGCCGCTGGCGCAGATGCGGATGCGGATGCGGAGCCCGATACGGCATCGATGTGGATCGCCATCCACGCCGGCACCTCCGCGAGCCCCTATGAGCGCCTCCGCGCGCCTCCGGTACGCATTCATGCGCATTGCGGATCGAGCGACGTGCGGCCGCGCGAACGTGTGCGAACGTACGAAACCGACTGCGACCGGGCAGGAGCCACGGCTTACCGGCGTGCTTCGCCGGTCGGCTAGGGAATCATCTCCGTCACCTGCCCCGGCATCACCACCGTGATCACCCCGCCCCAGGTGCATTGGCAGGTGCAGGTGTTGTCCAGCGCGGGAATGCCGCCGATCAGCACGGTCGCCGCCCCCGGCTTCCAGGGCGTGGTCACCGGGATGCAGGGCTGCGGGGTCAGTACGCCCATCGCCGCGGACGTGGCCGCCGCGACCTGCGGATTGCTCGGCGTGGTGCACATGCCGAACGGCATGATGTTCTTCATCGGAACGCAGTCCATGATCGTCGCCGCCGGCTGCGAACCGGACAGGACGCGGTTCTCCGGCGTCACCACCAGGGTGGACGGCGCCACCCCGAAGGGACACATCAGGCTGGCGCCGTTGACCACCTGGATCGGCATGGCCTTAGCTCCCGTTATCCCGATGCCGATACCGTGGCCGCCACGCGATGGCGGCCGCGGCGCATGCCCGGCTCAGCCGCCGGTGGCCAGGATTTCCACCCGGCGGTTTTCCGCGGCGTAAGGATCGGCCGGATTCAGCAGTTCGCTCTTGCCCTTGCCCACCGCGCGCAGGCGCGAGGCCGACACACCCTTGTCGATCAGGTAGCGGCGCACGGCCTCGGCGCGACGGTCGGACAGCGCCTTGTTGTAGGCGGCCGAGCCCTTGCCGTCGGTATGCCCGATCACGGTGAAATTGCGGTTCTGCAGCTGCGGCGACGCGAGCGCGGCGGCCAGGTTGGCCATGGTCTGCTCGGAGCTGCCGGAGATCCGGTCGGAATTGAAATCGAAGTTGATCTGCATGTTGATCGACGCCGGCTTGGCCGGCTTGGTCACCGTCGGCGCGGGCGCGGCGGTGGCCATCGCGGCGGCACCCGGGCGCAACGCGCGGGTCTGGCCCGGCGCCTGCTCGGCGTTGTCGGCCTTCAGGCTGTCGATGATCGAATTCACCGACGGATTGGCCTGCTGCTGCGGCTGCGCGTCCTGCGCGAAGGCACCGCCACCGGCGATGAGGGCAACCGCCAGCGCGCTGCGCAGGATCATCTTCATGTTCATCGTCTTTTCCTCGTGGCAATCGGGTGGCAATGGAGGCAATCGGGTTGCGGCGGTCGCAGTGCACGCGCCATGCAGGCATGCGCGACAACGCGGCATGCCTGCAGTCTGCCCCCCGCGACCGGTGATTTCGATACGCCGTTCGGGCTAGGCCGGGTGGCTGCCCCGGCCGTCCCGCGCGCCTTCAGAAATCGCCGCAGCGGCTGCGCCGCTCGCTGTCGAAGCAGTTGACCAGGTTCGGCCGGGTGCGCACCTTCGACCACTCGTTGGCCAGGGTGTCGCCGGCCGCCGCCAACCCCTCGTCGGACAGCGAGGCATTCACCGCGCAGGCCGGCGCACCGGCGAAGTTGCGGTCGTACAGGTAGGTGTTGGGCGGATCGCCGACGATGTCGATCGGGCGGTCCGGCGCCAGCGGCTCCAGCACCCGCAGCGCGGTGGCGTTGCCCGGCGCCTGCACCAGCACGTAGTTCTGCGCGCTGCCGCTGCCGTAGATCGGGTAGAAGCCCGGCACCGCGAAGATCCCGGCCGGCGAATACCAGGGCGATGCGTTTCCGAACACGCTCTGCACGGTGTCGCCGTTGCGGAACCCGGTGATCGTCCCGCTGAAGGCCGGGTTCGGCATGCCGTAGAAGCGCGTGAACGGATCGGCGCTGAAGACCAAGGTGGCGGGCGTGATCGCCAGCGTGCCGGGCAGCCACTGGATGGCATACCCGGCCGGCGAGGTGAAATTGCCGGTAATGGCGTAATTGCCCACGTTGCTGCCCGCGGTGGCCGCGCTCACTGGTGCGCCCGCGATGGCGTAGGCGGCGAGGTCGCCCAGGATCAGGCCGGACACGCCGTAGCCGAACACCGGATTGGGCAGCCCGTATTCGCGGGTGGCATCCGCGATGGTGATGAAGGCGGTGGGCTGCTGCACGTAGATGAAGTGGTTGTCGCCGCCGGAGACGGTGACCCCGCAGGCACCGAGGTAGGCGCAGCCGTAGTAGTTGGGCAGGTTGCCGCTGCCGGCCAGTCCGCCGCGGGTCTCGCCCACCCAGGTGCTGGCCCAGACCCGCCAGTGGCCGCTGGCCGCGAGGCTGGCACCGGCCAGGTTCTGCAGGGTGCCGGCCGTCACCAGGTCGATGTCGGCGCCACTGATGCCGGCGTTCAGCACCAGGTCGCCGGCGAGGTTGCGCACCAGCACGTTGCCACCGGCGCTGATGCCCGCGTTGCCGAGGCTCGCCAGACTGCCGCTGCCGGCATCGAAGCCCGCCGCCGACACCGCGCCCACCGCCAGCCCGTTGGCGTCCTGGAACTGGAAGGCCCCGCCCGCGGAGCCGGCCAGGGTGGAGCTGGCTACGTCGTTCTGCGCCGCCCCCAGCAGCACGTCGCCGCCGGCGCGCAGCAGCAGGCTGTGGGCGAGGATCACTGCACTGGCGGACTGGGTGATGCTGCCGCCGCTGAGCAGCGCCAGCGTGGCATTGCCGACGTCGATGCCGGCCTGCAGGTCGATCCCGCCGCTGCCGCCGCCGTTCTGCAGGGTGAGGTTGCCGGCATGGGTGATGGCCTGCTGCACCTGGATCGCACCGGCATGCTGGTTGCTGCCGATCACCAGCTGCGGCGCCACGATCCGGTCCAGCTCGGCGTCGTCCAGCGCGAAGCCGTTGCCGTTGCCCAGCAGGATGCCGTCCCCGGCGCGGTCGTAGGCAAGGCCATTGGCATCCACCCCGCCTGGGCGCAGGTTGACGCCGGTGGTCGAGCGCACGCTGCCATCAATGCGGATGGCATCGCTGCTGCCGTCGTTGCCGGCGCGCAGCACCACCAACCCGCTGCCGGCATCCACCGTGGCCAGCGCGTCGATGCGCAGGCCGGCGCCGCTGCCGCCCTCGCCCGCGAGGTCGATGTTGCCGCCGTTGCTGGTCAGGCTGGCGTATTGCCCGATCACCAGGCCGTCGCTGTAGGCCCCGAGGCCGCGCGCATGCAGCGAGAGGTTGCCGGTGTCGGTGAGGATCTGCCCGTCGTACAGCCCGAAGCCGAGGTTGTAGCCGACGCTGACCAGGTCGATGTCGCCGCTGGTGGTCTGCAACCGGCTGTTGCCGGACATCCGCACGCCTTCCGCCTGCGGGCCGAGGCCGGCGACGTGGAGATCGCCCGCACCGGCCAGCACCTGGATCGAACTCAGCAGGATGCCGCTGCCGTCGAGGCCGCTGGTGCTGCCGTCGATGCGGATCGCGCCGCCCGCGCTGTCGAGGCGGTTGTTGCCGTAGCCGAACCCGATCAGGGCCACGCCGTTCACGTAGCCGGTGCCAGTCAGGTCGATGTCGCCGCCGCCACTGGCGATGCCGCCGCTGTAGCCGCTGCGGAACACCACGCCGCTACCCTGCCCGCCCTGGCCGTCGACGGCAATCGCGCCACCGCCGCTGTCCAGGCTGCCGACCAGGACGACGCCGTCGCCGCCGCTGCCGATGCCGTGGATGCGGATGTCACCGCCGTTGGCATACAGGCCGTCGCCGTAATCCCGCCAGGACACGCCGCTGCCGCCACCTTCGCCGTCGATCACGAGATCGCCGCCGCTGGTGGTGATGCCCACGTTGGTGATGTCCACGCCATCCCCGCTGCCGCTGGCGCGCCCGAGGATATCGACGCCACCGGCGGTGATGCCCACGAAGTCACCGATGATCCAGACGCCGCCGGCCGCCTGCGCGCCGCGCCCCACGATGCTGAGCAGGCCGGTTCCGGCATCGATCGGCACCTGCTCCAGCGACACCCCGGCATCGCCCGTGCCTGCCGCATCGCCCGTGCTGGCGCCCCGCAGCAGCACGTTGCCGCCGCCGCTGGTGATGCCGGTGTTGAACAGGCGGATGCCGCTGGCGCTGCCGCTGGCATAGCCGTTGGCCTGGTCGGACTGGCCGTACAGCAGGATGTCGCCACCATTGCTGTCCAGCGTGGCATTGCCGAAGTCGATCCAGCCATCGCCGGGATTGGCCGCGCCGGCATCCGCGTTGAAGCGCATCTCCAGCGGCCCGGTGCGGCCGATGATCGAGAACCCGGACCCGGTGATGGCGCGCTGCGCATTCACCGTGAATGCCAGCGGGACGCTGCCGCCCGCGATGATCTGGGCATCGTCGAACAGCACGCTGTCGGCCGAATTCAGGGTGATGCGGGTGTTGTTCGCGAACGCCGTGTTGACCTCGGCATCCTGCAGGTAGGTGCCGCCGGTGGCGCTGTCCAGCTCGCCGGCGTCGCTGCCTGCGATCACCACCGCGTACGGCAGGTCCAGGGTCCATTGCCCGGCCACCAGCGGCGAGCCCGCGTCCACCCGCAGGCCGCGGAAATCGAAGCTGTCGGCACGCGTGGCGGTGGTGATCGTCCCGCCGGCGGTGGCGCCCCGCGCCGCCAGCGTGCCGAACAGCGACATCCCGCCGCTGCCGCCCAGCAGCGAAATGCTGCCGCCCGCGCCCCCCTTGCCGCTGGCGCTGATCCCGGCCTGCGCGCCCAGTTCGATGCTGGCCGCCGAAATCGACACCTGGCCGCCGTTGCCGGCGCTGCCGTCCGCAATGATCGCCGAGCGCGAGTAGATCCGCGCCAGGTTGTCCACCTGGATGTCCACCTGGCCACCGCCGGTATCGCCGGAGGCCAGGATCAGGCTGCCGTTGGAGGCGGGATCCGGATTAAGCGGGTTCGGGTCGTCATTGAACATCAGGAAGTCGCTGCCGCGCACCCGCACGCTGCCGCCGGACGCACCGCCCTGCCCCGAGACATCCAGCACCCCGACCGCGCCGCCGGCCGAGGGCGAGGCGTAGCCGAGCGCGACCGGGCCGCCCTCGGAGGTCAGCTCGATCCTGCCGTTGCGACTGGCCACGCTGCGCGCGCGCAGCAGGCCGGCGTTGAGGATGATGCCGCCGGCACCCGTGGCGGTGGCGGCGGTGCGCATCAGGATCTGCCCGCCGTCGGCCACCACGGTGCCGAAGTTGGCCAGCGCCGGCAGCACCGGCCCCGGGCAAGGCAGCGACGGACAGCCGAACGATCCCGGCTTGGCGATCCCCGGTCCCTGGATCGTGAGCATGGTCAGGCCATCGCCCTGGAAATCCAGGGTGATGCGTTCGGCCGAGCCGAACAGCACGCTGCCGCCCGGCGCGCTGATGCTGCCGCTGTTGCTCACCTGGCGTCCCAGCAGGGCGACGGTGCCGGCGGCGGCGGTGGCGATCTGGCCGCCCACGTCCACCGTGATGGCCTGGTTGCCGACGTTGGTCATCGGCTCGAACACGTACTGGCCGCTGCCGATGCCGGCGAGGAAATTGGCGTCGCTGATGTCCAGCGTGGAGGCGACCAGCGATCCCACGTTCACCTGCGCGCCACCGGCGAAGGTGATCCCGGCGGGATTGATCAGGAACACGCTGCCGTTGGCGGTGAGGCTGCCGGCGATGGTGGACAGCCCGGGCCCGGAGCCGTAGCCGATGACGCGGTTGAGGGTGACGCTGCTGGCGCCGAACTGCTGGTCGAACACCACCCCGTAGCCGGGGTCGATGTTGAAGCTGCCCCAATCGATGATCGCGCCGCGGCTGGTCTGGGTGATCGTCATCTGGGTGCCGGCCTGGTTGATGGTGGCCGAGCCCGAGGTGACGCTGCCGGCATCCGGCAGGCTCTGCGCCAGTGCCGCTGGCGCCACCGGCACCGCCAGCGCGCCCACCAGCGCCACCGCCAGGCGCCTGCGGCGCAGGGTCATCAGCTGCTTGCGGCTCGTCACGTGCATGCGCATGGCCATCGTCCTCTCCCAGAACCTTCCCAACGCTTTTAAGAACGCCTTCTTTAAGAGCACCTTCGCGGCGATGTCCGTCGGACGGCGCCGCGGGCATCGCCTTCGCCACTTCGGCTTCAAAACGCCTTCTGGATCGTCCAGAACACCCGCGGATTGCGGTCGCCGCCGTCGGTCACGCCCGGCCCGGTGCCGCGCCAGGCCACGCTGAGGTTGACGGTGACGTTGCCGGGCTTGCTCCAGTTCAGGCCCAGCCCGTACCCGCGCAGGCTGCGCGAGAGGTCCGGGTCGAACGGCCGCGGCCGGTGAAACTGGTCGCCATGCGCGGCGTCGTAGAACAGGAACACGGTGGTCTGCGCGTCCAGCTGCCGGCGCAGCTCGACCGTGGCAATCCAGCCGTCGTCCACCAGCACCTCGCCGATGGCGTAGGCACGCACCGCCTTGGGGCCGCCCAGCGACAGCTTTTCGTAGGCATCCAGGTTCTTGCTGGCGCGCTGCAGCCCGCCGCCCAGGAACAGGCTCGACTTCGGCGCCAGGTACTGCAGGCGCGCGGCCTGCAGGGTGAACTTGGTGAAATCACCCTGGGTGCCGTAGCCGAATGGCGGCTGGTCGAACAGCCGGCTGAGCTGGTCGCGGATGTCCAGCGACCCGGCGTACAGCTGGGCATTGAGGCTGGTGTAGCCGCCGCCGCCCCAGCGGTCGCGGCGCTCGAACGCCAAACCCAGACTGAGGCCGTGGATGCGCTTGCGCGTGCTGAAACCCACTGCCTCGAAGCGGTCGGTCAGGCGCTTGTCGTCAAAGGCCCCGCGCAGGAACAGGTTGGTGGTGCGCTGGCGCACCAGCGGATAGCTGAAGGACAGGTCCGCCACGTTGCCGACACCGGTCGGCTTCAGCGGGGCGAATGGCCCGCCCAGTTCGTACTGCACGCGCGCCAGGCCACCGCCGAGGCGCAGGCCGGAATACCCCACCGGCGACTCGTACGAGATCCGCCCGAACGCGGTGTGCATGCCCTGCGCGGCCATCATCCGCAGGTCCAGGTTGTCGCCGCGCCCGAACGGGCTGGCCCAGCGCAGGCTGCCGGTCAGGCGCAGGCGGCCGGAATCGCGGGTGCCGTAGTCGTCCAGCTCCAGGCCGTACTTCACCCGCTCCAGCGCGCCCACCTGCACCGTCAGGTCGCTGGCGCCGGAGGCGCTGCCGAGGCTGATCGCCGATTGCGGACGGATGCCCGGGAGGTCGGACAGCAGCAGCATCGCGCGCTCGTAGTCGCGGTTGTTGAGCGGCTTGCCCGGCTCCAGGATCGCCAGCGTGCGCGCTACCCGTTCGCGGGTGATCGGCGCCTCCGGAGCCAGCGTGATCGCCACCTCGCCCAAGCGGCCCTCCACCACGCTCAGGCGCACCCGCCCGTCCACCACCTCCTGCACCGGCACGAACACCTGCACGAGCGCGAAGCCGTGGCGGCGATAGACCGCCGCCGCGCGCGCGGCCAGCCGCTCCAGGTCGGGCAGCCCGACTTCATGGCCGATGCTGTCGGCCACGGCCGCCTGCAGCTCCGCCTCCGGCACGCCGGTGACGCCACTGAACTCCACCCCGCGCAGCACGAAACGCGCCTGCGCCTGCGCCGCCAGCGGCGGCTCCGGGAGCGCCTGTGCCTGCTGCGGGTCACCGCTTGCCGCAGGCGGCGGGCCATCCGCGGCGCGCGCCTGCGCGCAGGCCGCGCCGGCCAGCGCCAACGCAAGCGCCAGCATCCGAGGGTTCGCGTTCGCCATCGCCCTGCTCCCCATGCTGCCTCCCATGCTCCTTGCGTGGCGCCAGCGCGCGGCGCGCGTGCTCACCGCGCCACCTGCAGACGCCAGTTGCCGATCAGGTTGAACGGCGCCCAGTAATACGGATGCGCGGTCTCGGGATTGGCCAGCACCGCGCGCTGGGCGTCGCGCATCGCGTCCTGCACCTGCTCGCCCTTGCCGAGATCGGCATACAGGGTGGTCATCAACTGTTCGGTGGCGGCATCCGATACCGGCCACAGCGAGGCCAGCAGGGTCGAGGTCCCGGCGGACAGGAACGAACGGGTGAAGCCCAGCACCTCGTCGCCGTTGTCCACCCGCCCCAGGCCGGACTCGCAGGCCGACAACGCCACCATCGCCACCCCGCCCAGCTTCATTCCCATCACGTCCTTCGCTTCCAGGTAGTTGGGCTGGCCGTTCTCGTCCGCCAGCAGCACCTTGGAGTGCAGCGGGTCCAGGGTGTCGGCCATCGCGTGCGCGGCCACGTGCACCAGCGGCGAGGCCGGGGCGTCCTTCAGGAAGTTGCCCTTGTTGGCCTGCTCGCGGAAGTACAGGCGCGCACCGGGGAACTGGCGCGCCAGCTCCTGCACCTCGCGCTCGGCACCGGGCAAGGGGTCGGCCACGTCCGGGTTGATCGCGGGATTGCCGAACGCCAGTAGCCGGGCCGAGGCGGTCGGGGTGCGCTGGGCCAGCCGCGCGGCGACGCTGATCGACGGCGCGATCGACATCGGGTTGCGCTCGATCAGGTACTGCCCGTCCAGCCGCAGCGCCTGGAACGGCAGGTAGTGCAGCGGCCCGTGGGGGACGATCACCAGCCGCTTGCCGGCCGGCACCTGCAGCGGCGCCAGCAGCAGCTGGCCGATCTTGTCGCTGACCGCGGGCGCATTCGGGCTGATCCGGATCAGCGCATCGCGGTAGGCATCCACCAGCCGCGCGAGGTCGGCGCGCGGAAGCGCCACCGGGAATGCCACCTCACGCACGCCCTCGCGGGTCAGCACCCAGGCCAGCAGGCGGTCCGGCAAGGTGTGGTAGGCCACCACCACCTCGTCCGGCCGCAGCATCGCGCGCAGGGTGTCGGCATCCAGCGCCGCCG
>JBKBXH010000005.1:0-15982 GCA_046313655.1 Thermomonas sp.
GCTCGCGGTCGGCGCGGATCGAGGCCACCACCGCGGCGCGCACCTGCGCCAACGGCTGCACCTGCTCGGGCTGGTGCTCGATCACCCGGATCAGCACCGTGCGCAGCGGCCCGAGCTCGATCGGATCGCTGGCGGTGCCGTCCTGCACCAGCGCATCCGAGAACGCGGCGCGCAGCACCTTGGGCTCGCTGGCGATGCCCGGCGCGCCGGCGCGGCTGAACACCGGCGTGGTCTGCACCTGCAGGCCCAGCGCCTTGGCCGCCGGCGCCAGCGAGGTCGGGTTCTTGAACACCGCGTCCACCAGCTTGCCGGTCAGCTCGTTGAACGCCTGCTCGCGGCCGCCTTCCTGCAGCTCCTTCTCGAGCTCGGGGCGCGCTTCCTCGAACGAGCGCTGCGTGCCCGGCTGGATCTTGTCGACCTTGATCACGTGCCAGCCGAAATCGCTCTTGACCGGCCCGCGCACCTCGCCCGCCTGCATCGCGAACGCGGCGTCGTCGAACGCACCGGGCATGCCGCCGCCCTTGGTAATCCAGCCGAGGTCGCCGCCGGCGGCCTTGGAGCCGGTGTCATCGGAATTGGCCCGCGCCAGCGCCGCGAAATCGGCGCCCGGCGCACGCGCCTCGGCGGCGAGCTTGGCGGCACGCGCCTCGGCGGCCTTCTTCTCGGCCTCGCTGGCGTTCGCCGCCACCTGCACCAGGATGTGCGACACCTCGCGCTTCTCGGGGCTGGAGAACTTGGCGATCTGGTCCTGGTAGCGCTTGCGCAGCGCCGCCTCGTCGGCCGCAGGTGCCCAGCGTGTTGCCGTCCACCTCGACGTACTCCAGGCGCACCGTCTCCGGGCTGCGGTACTCGCCCTTGTGGGCCTTGTACCAGGCCTCGATCTCGGCATCCGTCACCGGCGCGGCATCCGCCGCCGGGGCCGGGATGGCGACGAAGGACACGTCGCGGTGCTCGCCCAGCAGGCGCATCAGGCGGTCGAGTTCGAGGTCGGTGACGAAGGCCGAACGCGCGATGCGCGCCGGGATCAGGTTGGTGGCCAGGTCCTCGCGCACCTTGGTCTCGAACGCGCGCGGCGTCAGCGGCGGGTTCTGCGAGGCCAGCAGCATCTGGTAGCGGTCGGCGTTGAACGCGCCATCGACCTGGAAATCCGGGATCTGACGGATGTTGCTGGCCACTTCCGCATCACTCACGGCGATGCCGTCGTTGCGCGCCGTCATCCGCATCAGGCGCTCGTCCACCAGCGCGTCCAGCACGCGCCGCTTGTTCTCCACCGATTCGAACGCCTTCGGATCGAAGTTCTCGCCCTGCGCGTTGCGCATGTTGATGCGCGCGTTCTCCAGGCGCTCCTTGAACTCCTGCGCGTCGATGTCCTCGATGTGCCAGAGGTAGGTCACCGGCCAGACCTGCGGCGCGGACTTCCACCACGACGGCGGCTGCGCGATCCGGGCGACGTAGGTCTCCACCCGCTGCGACATGTACGACTCCACCCCGAAGAAGGCGAACGGGATCGTCACGATCGTGAGGATGGTGCCGGCGATCCAGCCGGTGGTCTTGTCGCGGAGTTTCTGCAGCATGGGCGGACCAGGAATGAGGCGTAGCCGGCAAGTTTACCCGAGCCGCGCGCGCCCGGCCCGCCCCACGGCGCAGGCCGAAAAACAAAAAGCCCTGCATCGCTGCAGGGCTTTTGCTTTCGACTGGCGGAGTGGACGGGACTCGAACCCGCGACCTCCGGCGTGACAGGCCAGCATTCTAACCGACTGAACTACCACTCCGCTGTGAGCCCGCAAGTATACCGACCTTTTGCGCGGGCGCAACTCTTTTTTGCATTCACCTTCGCATCCGGCGCGCCGCCTGCGGTCGCCCGCAACGGACGCGGCCGGACTGGTGGGCACTGAGGGGATCGAACCCCCGACCCGCTCCTTGTAAGGGAGCCGCTCTACCGCTGAGCTAAGTGCCCGGGCCGCGCATTATCGCCGCGTGGGTGCCGCAACGGAACACCCGCAACGAAAAAGCCCGGCGCGAGGCCGGGCTTTCCGGTCACCGGCGCGAGCCGGCGTGCGATCAGTTGACCGCGTCCTTCAGCGCCTTGCCGGCCTTGAACGCCGGGTTCTTGGACGCCTTGATCTTGATGGTGTCGCCGGTGCGCGGGTTGCGGCCGGTGCGGGCACCACGCTTGCGCACCGAGAAGGTGCCGAAGCCCACGAGGGTCACGGTGTCGCCCTTCTTCAGGGCCTTGGTGATGGCGGCAACCATCGCATCGACGGCACGGCCGGCGTCGGCCTTGGTGAGTTCGGCGTTGTCGGCGACGGCTTCGATGAATTCGGCTTTGTTCATTTGCTTGTTGGCTCCGTTGCGGAAAGTGACGCGGAGAATGCGCTGACCGAATCCGGCGGCGCTCCCCTGCCGTGGACCCGGGCTTGCCGCGGCGCCGGCCCAGCCGCCGCGGTTGCCAACCTTATACCAGCGCCATTTCCGGTTCGCAACACGGAAAGCCAATGCTGGCGCGGGTTTCAGCGATCCGGCGCGAAAATCCGCGAGCGCGCCGGAAGTTTCCGCCGGTTTCAGTGCTTGAGCGGGGCGCGGCCGGCGCCACGGCCGCGCGGCCGCGGCTTGCCGCCCGCGGCCCCCGCCGCCTTGCGCGACGGCTTCCTGCCTTCGCCCTTGCGCACCGGCAGCGGGCGCTCCAGCGCCAGGTCCAGCACCTCGTCAATCCACTTCACCGGCACGACCTGCAGGTGGCGGGTGACGGCGGCCGGCAGCTCCGCGATGTCCTTGCGGTTCTCCTCGGGGATGATCACGGTCTTGATCCCGCCGCGCAACGCGGCCAGCAGCTTCTCCTTCAGCCCGCCGATCGCGGTGACCTTGCCGCGCAGCGTGATCTCGCCGGTCATCGCCACGTCGTGCCGCACCGGCACCTTGGTCAGCATCGACACCAGCGCGGTGGCCATCGCGATGCCGGCACTGGGGCCGTCCTTGGGCGTGGCGCCGTCGGGCACGTGCACGTGCACGTCGTGCTTCTGCAGGAAGTCCAGCGGGATTCCGAGCTGCTCGGCGCGCGCGCGCACCACGCTCAGCGCGGCGGAAGCGGATTCCTTCATCACGTCGCCCAGCTGGCCGGTAAGCAGCAGCGCGCCCTTGCCCGGCACCAGGGTGGATTCGATCTGCAGCAGGTCGCCGCCGACCTCGGTCCACGCCAACCCGGTCACCAGGCCGACCTCGTTCTCGGCCTCGGCGCGGCCGAAGTCGAAGCGGTGCACGCCGAGGTATTTCTCGAGGTTGCGGGCATTGACCGCGACCGTCTTCGGCTTCGCGGCCTTACCCTTCTTCGCGGGCAGCGGGCCCTTCAGCGCGATCTCCTTGACCACCTTGCGCGCGATCTTGGCGATCTCGCGCTCGAGGTTGCGCACGCCGGATTCGCGGGTGTAGTAGCGGATGATGTCGAGGATGGCCGACTCCGCGATCTCCAGCTCGCCGTCGCGCAGGCCGTTGGCCTTGAGCTGCTTCGGCACCAGGTAGCGGGTGGCGATGTTGAGCTTCTCCTCCTCGGTGTAGCCGGGGATGCGGATCACCTCCATGCGGTCCAGCAGCGGGCCGGGGATGTTCAGCGAGTTGGAGGTGGCCACGAACATCACCTCGGACAGGTCGAGGTCGACCTCCAGGTAGTGGTCGTTGAAGGCGTGGTTCTGCTCGGGATCGAGCACCTCCAGCAGCGCCGAGGACGGGTCGCCGCGGAAGTCCATCGACATCTTGTCGATCTCGTCCAGCATGAACAGCGGGTTCTTGGTGCCGACCTTGTTCAGGCTCTGCACGATCCGCCCCGGCATCGAGCCGACGTAGGTGCGGCGGTGGCCGCGGATCTCGGCCTCGTCGCGCACGCCGCCCAGCGCCATCCGCACGAACTTGCGGTTGGTGGCCTTGGCGATGCTCTGCCCGAGCGAGGTCTTGCCCACGCCCGGCGGGCCGACCAGGCACAGGATCGGCCCCTTCATCTTGCTCACCCGCGACTGCACGGCGAGGTATTCGAGGATGCGGTCCTTGACCTTCTCCAGCCCGTAGTGGTCGGCATCCAGGGTCTCCTGGGCCGCCTTCAGGTCCTTGCGCACCCGGCTGCGCGCCGACCACGGCACGCCCAGCAGCCAGTCGAGGTAGTTGCGCACCACCCCGGCCTCGGCCGACATCGGCGACATCTGCTTGAGCTTGGCCAGCTCGGCGCGGGCCTTGGCCTCCACCACCTTGGGCATGCCGGCCTTGGCGATCTTCTTGGCGATCTCCTCGAGGTCGTTGGGCGCGTCGTCGAGCTCACCCAGCTCCTTCTGGATCGCCTTCATCTGCTCGTTGAGGTAGTACTCGCGCTGGCTCTTCTCCATCTGCGACTTGACCCGGCCGCGGATGCGCTTCTCCATCTGCTGCACGTCGATCTCGCCATCGACCAGGCCCACCAGCAGCTCCATGCGCTCGCCGGTATCCAGCGTCTCCAGCAGCTTCTGCTTGTCCACCAGGCGCACACCCAGGTGCGCGGCGACGGTGTCGGCCAGGCGGTCCGGCTCGTCGATCCCGGCCAGGGTCTGCAGAAGCTCCGGCGGCAGCTTGCGGTTGGTCTTGATGTACTGCTCGAACAGTGACAGCAGGGTGCGTGCGATCGCCTGCAGCTCGCGCGGCTCGCGGGCGGAACCGGACTCGGCCTCCACCGCCTCCGCGAACAGCGCGCCGTCGCGGCCGTGCACGTTGGCCACCTGCGCGCGCGACAGGCCCTCCACCAGCACCTTGATGGTGCCGTCGGGAAGCTTCAGCAGCTGCAGCACCTGCGCCAGGGTGCCGACCGCGTGCAGGTCGCCGGCGCCCGGGTCGTCGGTATCCGGGGTCTTCTGCGCCACCAGCAGGATGTGCTTGTCGCCTTCCATCGCCAGGTCGAGGGCGTGGATGGATTTCTCGCGCCCCACGAACAGCGGGATCACCATGTGCGGGAACACCACCACATCGCGCAGGGGCAGCACGGGCAGCAGGCGGGAGGCGGTCTGGGCGGAATCGGGCGAGGCGGCCATGGGGGAGGCTCCGGGGATCGTCATGCGGTGGCAACGGCTGCCGCCGTGCTCCGTTTATGGGGCTGGCGGGCGCCGGTTGCAAGCGCCGCCTGCCGCCGCCGGGCGGGGGCGGCGGGGCGGCGCCCCGGAAGGCCCGCCCCACAACGGCGAAGGCCGCCTGACGGCGGCCTCCGGAGGGCACGGACCAGGGCTGGCCGGGGGCTGCGTCAGTCGGCCGCGGCCGCCTTGGCCGGCGCCGGCACGTTCTGGTAGATCAGGTACGGCTCGGACTTGTGCTCGATCACCGACTCGTCCACCACCACCTTGCTCACGTTCTGCAGCGACGGCAGGTCGTACATGGTGTCCAGCAGCACCGATTCGACGATGGTGCGCAGGCCGCGCGCGCCGGTCTTGCGCTTGAGCGCCTTGCGCGCGATCGCCGCCAGCGCGTCAGGGCGGATCTCCAGTTCCACGCCTTCCATCTCGAACAGGCGCTTGAACTGCTTGGTGATCGCGTTCTTGGGCTCGGTCAGGATCTTGATCAGGGCCTGCTCGTCCAGCTCCTCGAGGGTGGCGACCACCGGCAGGCGGCCGACGAACTCGGGGATCAGGCCAAACTTAATGAGATCCTCCGGCTCCACCTGGGCCAGCACCTGGCCGACGTCGGCCTTGCGCTCGCTGCTCTTGACCTTGGCGCCGAAGCCGATGCCGCCGGACTCGCTGGATCGCTGCTGGATCACCTTGTCCAGCCCGGCGAACGCGCCGCCGCAGATGAACAGGATGTTGCGGGTGTCGACCTGCAGGAACTCCTGCTGCGGGTGCTTGCGCCCGCCCTGCGGCGGCACGCTGGCGACGGTGCCCTCGATCAGCTTCAGCAGCGCCTGCTGCACGCCTTCGCCGGACACGTCGCGGGTGATCGACGGGTTCTCCGACTTGCGGCTGATCTTGTCGATCTCGTCGATGTAGACGATGCCCTGCTGCGCCTTCTCGACGTCGTAGTCGCACTTCTGCAGCAGCTTCTGGATGATGTTCTCCACGTCCTCGCCGACGTAGCCGGCCTCGGTCAGCGTGGTTGCATCGGCCATGGTGAAGGGCACGTTGAGCATGCGCGCCAGCGTCTCCGCCAGCAGCGTCTTGCCCGAGCCGGTCGGGCCCACCAGCAGGATGTTGGACTTCGCCAGCTCGACGTCGTCCGACTTCTGGCGGCTCTCGATCCGCTTGTAGTGGTTGTACACCGCCACCGCCAGCGTCTTCTTGGCGCGTTGCTGGCCGATCACGTACTGGTCGAGCACCTCGAGGATCTCGCGCGGCTTGGGCAGCGCGCTGCGGCTGGCCTGGGCCTTCTCCTCCAGTTCCTCGCGGATGATGTCGTTGCACAGCTCCACGCATTCATCGCAAATGAACACGCTGGGGCCTGCGATCAGCTTGCGCACCTCGTGCTGGCTCTTCCCGCAGAAAGAGCAGTACAGGATCTTACCGCTGTCGCTGGGATTGCGTCCCTGACGGTCTTCGCTCATTCGCCACTCACTCGCCGCACTGCTGCGGCCTTGGCCCGAGGATAACACAGCACCCCGCCGGGCCAGGCAGGGTGCCGCATGGGGGAATTACGGCCCGCACGATACCGGTAACGGCCGCGCCGTGCCCGGCTGCAGGGGCGCGCGGCGACCGCCGCGGCCCGGCCGGATCAGGAGGCCTGGATCGACTCGTCCGGCCGGCGCGCCAGCACCTCGTCCACCAGCCCGTACGCGCGGGCGGCCTCGGCGCTCTTGAAATTGTCGCGGTCGGTGTCGCGGGCGATGGTCTCGATCGGCTGGCCGGTATGGCGGGCCAGTATCTCGTTGAGGCGCTCGCGCATGGTCAGGATCTCGCGCGCCTGGATGTCGATGTCGGTGGCCTGGCCCTGGGCACCGCCCAGCGGCTGGTGGATCATCACCCGCGAATTGGGCAGCGCGTAGCGCTTGCCGGCGGCACCGGCGGCCAGCAGCACCGCGCCCATCGAGCAGGCCTGGCCGACGCAGATGGTGCTCACGTCGGGCTTGATGTACTGCATGGTGTCGTAGATCGCCATGCCGGCCGTCACGATGCCGCCCGGGGAGTTGATGTACAGGCTGATGTCCTTCTCGGGGTTCTCGGCCTCGAGGAACAGCATCTGCGCCACCACCACGTTCGCCACGTGGTCGTCGATCCCACCGACCAGGAAGATCACCCGCTCCTTCAGCAGGCGCGAATAGATGTCGTACGCGCGCTCGCCGCGGCTGGTCTGCTCGACCACCATCGGGACGAGGTTGAGGTTCTTGATCGGGTCCATGGCGTCTCGCTCTTCAGGTTCTGGGGGCCCCGCCGCGCGCGGCGGCGGGGTGGACTGCGGCCATTTACTGGCTGATCGCGTCCTGGAAGCTGAGCGCCTGCTCGGTGTGCTTGGCGCGCTCGGCGATCCAGTCGATCACCTGCTCCTCCATCACGCGGGTCTGCAGGCCCTGCATCAACTGGGGGTCGTTGCGGTACAACGCAATGACCTGCTCCGGCTGTTCGTAGGTGGAGGCGATCAGGCGCATGGTTTCGTTCAGCCGCGCCGGGTCCAGGCGCAGCTCGTTGCGGCGGGCGATCTCGCCCACCAGCAGGCCCACCAGCACGCGCTTGCGGGCGGCCTCCTGGAAGGCCTCCGGGGCCGCCTCCAGGGCCTGGCCGCGGCGACGGGCGTCTTCGGTGGCGCTGGCCAGCAGCGCGCGCGCCTCGGTCTCGACCAGGCGCGGCGGCAGCTCCACGTCCTTGTACGCGGCCACCAGCTGCTCGCCCACCTCGCGGCGCAGGCGGTTCATCAGCGCGCCCTTCAGCTCGCGCTCGAGGTTGCTGCGGATGTCGGCCTTGAACTGCTCCAGGTCGCCGCTCTTGACCCCGAAGCTGCGGATGAAGGCGGCATCCACCTCCGGCAGCACCTGCTCGGCCACGCTCACCAGCTTGAAGGTGGAGGTGACGGTCTTGCCGGCGAACTGCGGCACGTGCCAGTCGGCCGGCAGGGTGACGTCGATCGTCTTCTCCTCGCCGGTGCGCATGCCGACGATGGCCGATTCCACCTCCGGGTAGATCGCGGCCGAGCCCAGCACGGTGGCGTTCTTCTCCACCCCTTCGGCCGGGGTGCGCACGCCGTCCACGGTGCTGGTGGTCTCCAGGTTCACCAGGTCGCCGGCCTTGGCCTCGCGCTCCACCACCCGCCAGCTGGCGCGCTGCTGGCGCAGGTTCTCGAGCATCCGCTCGATGTCGGCGTCGGCCACCTCGGCGGTGTGGCGGATCACTTCCAGCTTGCTCATGTCGAGCTCGCCGAACTCCGGCACCAGCTCGACCGACGCCACGTACTTCAGCTCGCCCTCGCCGGCGCCCTCGCCCGGGGTCACCTGCGGCAGGCCGGCCACGCGCAGCTCGTGCTCGCGCACCGCCTGGTCCAGGCCCTGGCGCAGCAGGCCATCGACGATCTCCGCGCGAACCTGCCCGCCGAAGCGCTGCTCGACCACCTTGGCCGGGACCTTGCCGGGACGGAAGCCCTTGATGCGGACGTTCTGCGCGATCTCGCGCAGGCGGCTGCCGACCTGGCTCTCGACGTCGCCCGCGGGCAGGCTGAGGATGACGCGGCGCTCGAGGTTGCCGGTGGATTCGACCGAGACTTGCATGATGCGAGGGCTCCTGGGCGGGTTCGCGCGAACCCGGTTGCGACGGTTGTTGGTTGGACGATGGCGCGGCGCCGGGGCCGCGCGGAACGCGGTAGTTTCGCCGATTTCCCGGGCCGGTGCCAGCGACCCGCGGCAGCGACCGACGTGCATGCGTTGACATGCGCGCGCAGTCGCCGGACAATGCGCGGCCTGTCGTTGCGCTGGCGCGCCGCGGGAGGCAGGCGACCGCAGCAGTCGGGCGATCGTCGGAGTGCTTGGTTCTGCCGGCGGGGTATAGCGCAGTCTGGTAGCGCGCCTGCTTTGGGAGCAGGATGTCGGGGGTTCGAATCCCTCTACCCCGACCACTTCCGGCAGTCCCCGCCTTACGATTCCGGACCGGGCGCCCGTAGCTCAACCGGATAGAGCACCGGCCTTCTAAGCCGGTGGTTGCAGGTTCGATTCCTGCCGGGCGCGCCAATGTGTCGAAACCGCTTGCGTCGAAACCGTTGTCCCTGTGGTGGCTGTAGCTCAGTTGGTTAGAGTCCTGGATTGTGATTCCAGTTGTCGTGGGTTCGAGTCCCATCAGCCACCCCACCCTTTCGCAGCAACGGCATCCGAAGGGCTTGCAGCACGCCGGATGTCTGCTACAATTTCTGTCTCGGGGGCCGTTAGCTCAGTTGGTAGAGCAGTTGACTCTTAATCAATAGGTCCAAGGTTCGAATCCTTGACGGCCCACCAAACCCGAAACGCCCGGCCCCGCCGGGCGTTTTCTTTTGCGAAGATGTGTCGGCGACGACGCGAAAGTGGCGGAATTGGTAGACGCCCTGGATTTAGGTTCCAGTGCCGCAAGGCGTGCGGGTTCGAGTCCCGCCTTTCGCACCACCCGCGCCGGCGTCCGCTGGTGACGCCACCGACGCGGCGGGCTATCCTGCGGGGACGGCAACCGGCCGGATCGCCACAGGATGGACGCCATGCGCAGCGGCAACCCCGCCCTCTCCGACAACACCTTCCTCGACCTCGGCAGCGGCACCCTGGTGCAGGGCGATGCCGGGGCGATGACGCTCAACGGCACCGTCAACAAGACCGCGCTGCTGCTGGTGCTGGCGCTGGCCGGCGCGCTGTTCAGCTGGTCGCAGTTCCACGCCGCGATGGAAGCCGGCGATCCGGGCGCAATCATGCCCTACGTCTGGGGCGGCGCGATCGGCGGGTTCGTGGTCGCGCTGGTGACGATCTTCAAGAAGGCGTGGGCGCCGTTCACCGCGCCGCTGTACGCGGTGCTGGAGGGGCTGTTCCTGGGTGCCGCCTCGGCGATGTTCGAGCTGCGCTATCCCGGCATCGTGGTGCAGGCGGTGGGGCTGACCTTCGGCACCCTCGCCGCGCTGCTGCTGGCCTACCGCAGCGGGCTGGTGAAGGCGACCGAGAGCTTCAAGCTGGGCGTGGTGGCTGCCACCGGCGGCATCGCCCTGCTCTACCTCGTCCAGATCGGACTGGGCCTGTTCGGCTTCAAGGGCATGAGCTTCATCCACGACAGCAGCCTGATCGGCATCGCGTTCTCCGGCTTCGTGGTGGTGATCGCCGCGCTGAACCTGGTGCTGGACTTCGACTTCATCGAACAGGGCGTGGAACAGGGCGCGCCCAAGTACATGGAGTGGTACGCCGCGTTCGGCCTGCTGGTGACGCTGGTGTGGCTGTACCTGGAGCTGCTGCGGCTGCTGTCGAAGCTGCAGTCGCGCAACTGAGGGGCTGGTGAGGGGCTGGCGCTTCACAACGAATCCCGCAGCCAAGCCATCGAAGTCCCCAAAACGAAGAAGGGCGCCGCAGGGCGCCCTTCTTCGTTTCCACGGCCGCGCCGCTCAGAGGCGGCTGGCGATGGCCTTGGCGAACGACAGCGTGTTGCCCTCGCCGCCGAGGTCAGGGGTCAGCGAGTCCTTCGCCTCCAGCGTGGCGATGATCGCGCCGCGCAGGCGCTGCGCCTGGTCCGGCTTGCCGAGGTGGTCGAGCATCTGCGCCGCGCCCAGCAGCAGCGCGCACGGGTTGGCGATGCCCTTGCCGGCGATGTCCGGCGCGGAGCCGTGCACCGCCTCGAAGATCGCCGCCTCGGTGCCGATGTTCGCGCCCGGCGCAAGGCCCAGGCCGCCGACCAGGCCGGCGCACAGGTCGGAGATGATGTCGCCGAACAGGTTGGTGGTGACGATGATGTCGAACTGCTCCGGCTTCATCACCAACTGCATGCAGGTGTTGTCCACGATCATCTCGTTGCACTCGATGTCGGGGTACTGCGCGGCCACTTCGCGCGCGGTCTTCAGGAACAGGCCCGAGGTGGACTTCAGGATGTTGGCCTTGTGCACCACCGTCACCTTCTTGCGCCCGGTGGTCCGCGCCAGCTCGAAGGCGTAGCGCGCGATCCGCTCGGACCCCTTGCGGGTCACCTTCTGGGTCAGCACCGCGGTCTCGCCGTCGGCCGAGACTTCCTGGCCTTCGCCGATGTAGGCGCCCTCGGTGTTCTCGCGCACCGTGATCAGGTCCACGTTGCCGGGGAAGCGCGCCTTGGTGTTGGGGAAGGTGCGCGCCGGGCGGACGTTGGCGTACAGGTCGAAGCGCTTGCGCAGCTCGACGTTGATCGAGCTGAA
Source organism: Thermomonas sp. (assembly GCA_046313655.1). Classification (GTDB taxonomy): domain Bacteria; phylum Pseudomonadota; class Gammaproteobacteria; order Xanthomonadales; family Xanthomonadaceae; genus Thermomonas. Next base: position 11,296 of record JBKBXH010000005.1, read on the forward strand.
CCCGCCGCCGACCGGGGTGGTCAGGGGCGACTTCAGCGCGATCTTGTTCCTGCGGATGGAGTCCATGGTGGCGGCCGGCAGCAGTTCCCCGTGCTTCTCCAGCGCCACCATGCCGGCGTCCGCGAATTCGTACGCAAGGCCCAGCTGCATCGCGTCCAGCACGTGCAGGGTGGCGTCCATGATTTCCGGGCCGATGCCGTCGCCGCGGATGACCGTGATCGTTGTCATTTTCCAGTGTCCAGACAGGCCGCCGCCACGCGTCGGGCGTGGCGGCGAGTGGGGGTTCGATAACTGGACATTATGGCAGATGCCGTGCGCCGGCGTATGCCGGCGGGCCGGCGCGCCGCCCTCAGCCGTGCTCGTGCGCGTCCGGCGCGGCGGCCTGACCCTGCTCCAGCTGGTCGAGGAAATCCACCGCCCGGCGCAGGTGCGGGATCACGATCGAGCCACCCACCACCAGGCCCACCGAGAACGCCTCGAACATCTCCTCGCGGCTGACCCCGGCGTCCTTGCACTGCGCCACGTGGTAGCTGATGCAGTCGTCGCAGCGCAGCACCAGCGAGGCCACCAGCCCGCACAGCTCCTTGGTCTTCACGTCCAGCGCGCCGGCCTGGTAGGTCTGGGTATCCAGCGCGAAGAACCGCCGCACCACCTGGTTGGGCTCGTCCAGGATGCGCTTGTTCATGCGCTGGCGGAATTCGGTGAAGGCCCGCACCCGGTCGTCGCCGCCGCTCATGCGCCTTCTCCCTGCAGCAGCGGCTCCAGCTTGCCGGCGCGGTGCAGCGCCATCATGTCGTCGTAGCCACCGACATGGACGTCGCCGATGAAGATCTGCGGCACGCTGGTGCGCCGGGTGAGCGCCACCATCTTCTCGCGCGCGGCCGGATCGGTATCGATCCGCACCTCGGACCAACGCATGCCCTTGCTCTTGAGGAAGTTCTTGGCCATCACGCAATACGGGCACACTTCGGTGCTGTAGATGGTGATCGGCGGGTGGCTGGGATCGCTCACGGGGGTCTCCTGAACCGAAAGGTGGCATTCTGGTCGAATATGGGGCGGCGCGGCCAGTTTCCCAGCCGCTCAAGCCGCATTCACCCGGTTGCCACCACAACACTGCATCCTGCCCGCATGATCGTCCGCCTGCCCGCCGCCGCCCTGCTGTTCGCCCTGACCATCAGCGCCGGGCTGGCCACCGCGCAGGAACGCGGCCTGCCCGACATCGGCTCCTCCGCCGGCAGCGTGCTGTCGCCGGCCAAGCAGGCCGAATACGGGGCGATGGTGCTGGCCCAGCTGCGCCACGAGGGCTACGTGCTGGACGATCCGCTGCTGGACGGCTGGCTGGCCGACGTCGGCCAGCGCCTGGCCAGCGCCAGCGACCGCCCGCAGCAGGCGTTCACCTTCTTCCTGCTGCGCGACCGCCAGATCAACGCCTTCGCCACCCTCGGCGGCTACGTGGCGGTGAACTCCGGGCTGGTGCTGGCCGCCGCGCGCGAGGACGAGCTGGCCGGCGTGCTGGCGCACGAGATCTCGCACGTCACCCAACAGCACGTGCTGCGCGGCGCCGAGAAGGCCCAGCGCGAGAGCCTGCCGATCCTGCTGGCCACCCTCGGCGCGATCGTGGCGGCGCAGAAGGCCGGCGGCACCTCCAGCGGCGATGCCTCCTCGGCCGCGCTGATCACCGGCATGGGCCTGCTGCAGCAGCGCCAGATCGACTACACCCGCGACAACGAGGCCGAGGCCGACCGCATCGGCATCCGCCTGCTGGCCAACGCCGGCTACGACCCCGAGGCGATGGCCGATTTCTTCCAGACCCTGCAGGGCGTGGTGCGGATGAACCAGGGCGACGAGCGCTCGGCGCTGCCGGGCTACCTGCAGACCCATCCGCTGACCCTGGCGCGCATCAGTGAGGCGCGCGAACGCGCCGACAAGCTGGTGGCGTCGCGGCTGCCGCTGCCCACCGCCAGCGGCGGCGGCAACCCGTTGCTGCCGGCCAACCTGCAGCTGGCCCCCGCCCGCCACCAGGCGCGCGGCGACACCGGCGACTTCCCCTGGGCCAAGGAGCGCCTGCGCGTGCTCAGCGCCCTCACCCCGGCCCAGGCCATCCGCGAGTACCGGCAGATGCAGGCCAAGCAGGCGCTCAGCGAACCCCAGCGCTACGGGCTGGCGCTGGCCCACCTGCTGGCCGGCCAGAACGGCGAGGCCCTGCAGGAGCTGTCCCCGCTGGCGCAGGCGCACCCCGGCAACCTGTGGCTACAGATCGCCAGCGGCGAGGCCGAGGCGCGCAGCGGCCGCATCGCCGAGGCCGACCGCCGGTTCGACGCCCTGCTCGCGCAGATGCCTACCCACCGCGCCCTGGTGCTGACCTATGCCCGGCTGCTGGGCGAACGCGGCACCCGCGAGGCCGGCCAGCGCGCGGTGGCGGTCCTGCGCCCGCTGCTGGGCACCAACAACGCCGACCTGCCGCTGCAGCAGATCTATGCGCGCGCCAACGAGATCGCCGGCGACCCAGTGCGCGCGGGCGAGGCCTGGGCCGAGGCGGCCTACCTGTCCGGGCGCCCGGAGCAGGCTCTGGTGCAGCTGGACAACCTCAAGAAGCGCAGCGACCTGGACTACTACGCGCGCGCCCGGATCGACGCGCGCATCGCGGCGATCACCCCCACCGTGCTGGAACTGCGCCGGCAGGGCATCCGCGACGAGGCGGTGGGCGGCCGGCTGGGGCTGTACGCCAGGTGACAAAGTCACGAAACTGTCACCCAACCGTCGTGTAATGCGGCGGCGCCCCCTCCAACGGCGCCACCACCGGACGCCATGCAGAAACACATCCTGATCGTCGAAGACGAGCCCGCGATCCGCGACATGCTGGCCTATGCCCTGCGCAAGGGCGACTACGCGCCGCTGCTGGCGGGGGATGCGCGCGAGGCGCAGGAGCGGATCGCCGAGCGCGTGCCCGACCTGATCCTGCTGGACTGGATGCTGCCCGGCACCAGCGGGCTGGAGCTGGCCCGGCGCTGGCGGCGCGAGGCGCTGACCCGCGACATCCCGATCATCATGCTGACCGCCCGCGGCGAGGAGAACGACCGCGTCGGCGGGCTCGAGGCCGGGGTGGACGACTACGTGGTCAAGCCGTTCTCGGCGCGCGAACTGCTGGCGCGCATCCGCGCGGTGCTGCGGCGCTCGCGCGAGGACGACGACGACGGCAGCGTGCAGGTCGGCGCGTTGCGCATCGACGGCGCCGCGCACCGGGTGTTCGCCGACATCGATGGCACCGCGCACCCGATCCAGATGGGCCCCACCGAATACCGCCTGCTGCACTTCTTCATGACCCACGCCGAGCGCGTGTACACCCGCACCCAGCTGCTGGACCACGTGTGGGGCGGCAGCGTGTACGTGGAGGAGCGCACCGTGGACGTGCACATCCGCCGCCTGCGCAAGACCCTGGAGCCGCACGCGCTGGACGCGATGGTGCAGACCGTGCGCGGCGCCGGCTACCGCTTCTCGACCGCGGTGTGAGCGCGCCCGCGCCGGCGCGCCCCGGCCCGCCGCGGGGCGCAGGGCAAACCCGGATGCAAAACCGGATACTTGCCTGATGCCGTCGATCCCCCGCCACGCCTGGTTCCGTACCCTCTCCCTGCTGCTGCTGGTGCTCGCCGCCGGGCTGCTGGCCGGGCTGGCGCTGGGCCAACCGTGGCCGGCACTGGCGATCACCGCGCTGGGCGTGGTCGGCTGGCATTACTGGCGGCTGCACCGGCTGCTGCGGCGGCTGGCCGCGCGCCAGCGCCTGGTGCCGCACGGCAACGGGGTCTGGAGCGGGCTGGATGCCCTGCTGTACCGCGGCCAGACCGAGATGCGCGCGCGCAAGCGGCGGCTGCTGGCGATGCTGCGCGCCTACCGCGCGGTGGCCGCGGCGCTGCCGGACGCGGTGGTGCTGGTGGAGCGCAACAGCCAGCGCATCCTGTGGTTCAACGAGGCCGCCACCCCGCTGCTGGGGCTGCGCTATCCGCGCCACCACGGCGCGCCGCTGGCGGACGCGCTGCGCCCGCTGCCGATGGCGCAATGGCTGGCCGCCGGGCGCAACGCCGAACCGATGGAGGACGTCTCCTCCCCGGCCGACCCCGGCATGCGCCTGAGCCTGCGCCTGCTGCCCTATTCCGAGGACCTGTGGCTGCTGCTGGCGCGCGACGTCAGCAAGCTGCTGCGGCTGGAGCACATGCGCCGCGACTTCGTGGCCAACGTCTCGCACGAGCTGCGCACCCCGCTGACCGTGATCCACGGCTACCTGGAGATGCTGGACGCGGACGACAACCCGGAATGGGCCGGGCTGCTGGACGAGATGCGCCGGCAGTCGCAGCGGATGGCACGGCTGGTCGAGGACCTGCTCACCCTGTCGCGGCTGGAGGCGCGCGACCAGCTGGCCGAGGAGCACGTGGCGATGGCGCCGATGCTGGCCAACCTGCGACGCGAGGCGGAGGCGCTCAGTGGCGGCCGCCACCGCATCCGGGTCGAGGACGAGGCCCAGGTGGACCTGCGCGGCGCCAGCAAGGAGCTGCACAGCGCGTTCGGCAACCTGGTCAGCAACGCCGTGCGCTATACCCCGGACGGCGGCGAGATCGTGGTGCGCTTCAGCCGCGACGCCGACGGCGGGGCGGTGCTGGCGGTGCGCGACACCGGCTACGGCATCCCGGCCGCG
>JBKBXH010000006.1:0-15692 GCA_046313655.1 Thermomonas sp.
CTGGCCCGCCTGCTGTGGCTGGGCGGCCTGCTCTCCGGCGCGCCGGTCGCGGGGCCTTACGTGCTGAAGAAGTGGCCGCAGACCGAACGCGAATACCCACGCCACTTCCGCATCGCCACCGTGATGATGAAGGGCCCGGCCGACGCCGATGCCATCGCCGCCGCGGCCGGCGTCCCAAAGGCCGAAGTGGTGGATTTCATCAACGCCAACCTGGCCACCGGCTACGCCGAGCCGGCAACGCCGGCGCCGCCGTCGGAACCGGCGGCCGCCAGACCCGCCGGCCTGTTCGGCCGCCTGCGCGGGCACTGACCCGCGGCCCCTGCCGCAGCGCGCGACTCCGCGCGGTGGTAGGGGTGGTTCGCCAGCATCGCGGCGGCACGGTAGAGCTGTTCGGCCAGCACCAGCCGCACCAGCATGTGCGGCAGCGTCAGCGGGCCCAGCGACCAGGCCTCATCGGCGCGCGCCAGCACGTTGGGCGCATGCCCTTCCGGGCCGCCGATCAGGAAGGCGAGATCGCGCCCCTGCCCGCGCCAGTGCTCCAGGCGCTGGGCGAGCTGCTCGGAGCTGTGCATGCGGCCGCGACCGTCCAGCGCCACCACCTGGGCCTGCTTGGGGAGCGCCGCCAGCACCCGCGCGCCCTCGTCGCTGATCGCGCGCGCGGTGTCGCGGCCCTTGCCGCGGATGCCGGGCTCGATCTCCACCAGCTCCAACGGCAGCGAGTGCGAAAGCCGCTTCTGGTATTCGGCAAACCCCTGCGCCACCCAACCGGGGGCGCGCTCGCCGACCGCGACCAACCGGCCTTTCATGGGGAGGGAGCCGCGTGCTCAGGCGTACCTGCGGAAGAGGCGTGCGTGCGCGGGGAAGCGCCGGACGCGCCCATACCGCTGCACGCCGCCCTCATTCCCGGGCCTGCAGGCCGTCGTCGGTCGGCGGCTGGTCGCCCACCGACCACAGGCGCTCCAGCGCGTAGAACTCGCGCACGCGCGGCAGCATGACATGCACGACCACGTCGCCGAGGTCCACCAGCACCCATTCGGCCTCGCGCTCGCCCTCCACGCCCAGCGGGATCACGTCCAGCTGCTTGGCGAACTTCACCACCTCGTCGGCGGCGGACTTCACGTGGCGGGAGGAGGTACCCGAGGCGACCACCATGAAATCGCAGACGCTGCTCTTGCCGCGCACGTCGATTTCCACCACGTCCTTGGCTTTGAGTTCCTCCAGCCCGGCGTGCACCGCCTTGAGCAGGGCGTCCACCGAAGGCGGCGGCGTGGGCAGGCTGGTATTGATGACGTGGGCGCTGGTGGTCACGGGCGATCGCTCTGGGGAGTTGTGGCCAGTATAACGGCCGGGTCGCGGTACAGCTGCAGGCGCCCGATCTCCGCCGCCACCGGCGCCGGCACCCAGTCCTGCCAAGGGAGGCCGGCGGCGATCCGCTGCCGCAGCGCGGTCGAGGACTCCGGCCGCAGCTGCGCCAGCGGCAGCAGGCAGACCGCCCCGGCGGGGGACTGCGCGAGCGCGGCGGGCGGGCGCCAGCGCGGCGCGACGGCCGCCTGTACCTCCGGCGCCACCTCCGCCAGCGCCGCTGCGTCCAGCGGCGCGTCCGGCCGCGCCGCCACCGCCAGGTGCGCCAACGCGAACAGCGCGCGCCAGCGGTGCCAGCTCGCCAGCTGGCGCAGCGAATCGGCTCCGACCAGCCACGCGATCGGCGCCTGCGGGCCCAACTCGGTGCGCAGCTGGTGCAGCGTGTCCACCGTGTAGGACGGCCCGGGGCGCTGCAGCTCGCGGCGGTCCACCCGTAGCCCGGGCACCCCGGCCACGGCCAGTTCCAGCAGGTGCGCGCGCACGGCGGCGGCGGCGTGGGTGGTCGTCTTGTGCGGCGGATCCCCGGCCGGCAGCAGGAACACCTCGGCCCCGAGCTGGTCGCGGGCCGCGCAGGCCACCGCCAGGTGGCCGTTGTGCACCGGGTCGAAGCTGCCGCCGTAGTAAACCCGCAGCATCGCGCTCACGGGGCCAGCAGGCGGCGCGCCTTGGGTTCGGCCACCGCCAGCAGCAGGCGTTCCAGCTGCAGCCAGGCGTCGTGCGAGTCCTGCCCCGGCCGCACCCGCCCCTTGGCGATGCGGTCCACCCGTCCGGCCTCGGCCAGCAGCCACTGCCAGCGCTCCGGCGGATGCCGGCCAAGCGCGCGCTTGTAGGTGGCCTGGCGCGACTCCCAGATCCCCAGCGCCTTGCAGCGGCCGGCGAAATCTGCGGCCTGCGCCAGCGCCGCCAGCGCGGCCAGTTCCTTCACCACCATGCCCATCAGCGCCGGCACCGCCTCGCCCTCGGCCTGCAGGCCGGCCAGCACGCGCGCGACCTGCGCCGGCTGGCCGTTCAGCGCGGCCTCCATCAGGCGGAACACGTCGAAGCGCGCGGAATCGGCCACCAGCGCCTGCAGCCGGCCGGCATCCAGCACCTCGCCGGGGCCCTGCAGCAGCGCGAGCTTGTCCACTTCCTGCGCCGCCGCCAGCAGGTTGCCTTCCACCCGCTGCGCGAGCAGCGCCAGCGCATCCGGGGTGGCCTTGATCCCGGCCCGGCGCAGGCGCGCGCCCAGCCAGCCGGCCAGTTCATGTGGCTTCACCGGCCAGGCGATGGCGACGTGCCCGACCTTGGCGATGGCCTGGCTCCACTTGCCGGCATGCGCCTTCGACCACTCGCCGGCGATGACCAACAGCACCACGTCCGGCGGCGGTGCCTCGCAGTAGGCGGCGATGACCTTCGCGCCTTCGGCGCCGGGCTTGCCCGAAGGCAGGCGCACTTCCAGCAGGCGGCGGCTGGCGAACAGGCTGGGCGCGTGCAGCGAGGACTGCAGGGCCGGCCAGTCGGCATCGCGGCCCTCCATGTCGTGCACTTCGCGTTCACCGATGCCCTGCGCACGCGCGACCGCGCGCACGGCAGCGGCGGCTTCCAGCACCAGCAACGGTTCGTTGCCGGCGACCAGGTAGGCCGGCCGCAGGGGTTCGTTGGCCAGTTGCCCCGCCAGGCGATCGGCGCCCAATTCCATCGCGGTGGGCGCGCCTTTAGTGCGCGCCGGCGGGCGCCGAGGCGGCGTCTACCCGGCGCAGGATCGAGGCGGCCATGTCGCGCTGCAGTTCGCGCACCAGCAGCTCGCGCTCGCTGGCCTTGCCGATCGAATCCAGCGCCGGCGCCAGGTAATCGCGCGCGAGCTCCACCGACTGCTGCGGCACCGCCACGCTGCCATCTGCACGGCGCAGGCTGAACACCACCGCGTAGCGCAGCATGTATTCCAGCGCGCGCCCGGACTGGTCGTTGCTGATCGGGGTATCCGCCCAGTTCTCCGAAATCACCTGCAGGGTGGCCACGCCCTCGCTGGCATCGGGCGCGGCCGGCTGCGCGCCGGCGCGGCGCAGGCCGTCGGCCAGCAGGTCGCCCAGCGGGCTGTAGCGGTCGGCGGTGACCACCCGCACCGGGCCGAGGTTGGCCGGCAGGTTAAGCGCATTGCGCAGGTGGAAGCCGCAGCCGGACAGCAGCGCGGCGGCGGACAGGACGAGGACGGCGAGACGGGCGTTCATGCCGGGCAGTCTAGGCGAAAACGGCCGGGCGTTCGCGCGGCGACGCGCCCCGGGCGAGAGCGCGCAGAGCCGGATACACGCGCCGGGCCCGCGCGCTCAGACAACGATGTTCACGATCTTGCCGGGCACCACGATCACCTTCTTCGGCACCTGCCCGGCCACGAACCCGGCGACCCCGGGCGCGGCCAACGCGGCCGCCTCGATCGCCTCGCGCGCGGCGTCCGGGGCGACCTCGATGGTGCCGCGCAGCTTGCCGTTCACCTGCACCGCCAGGGTGATGGCATCGCGCACCAGCGCGGCCGGGTCCGGGGTCGGGAACGGCACGTCCTCCAGCAGGGTCTCGGGATGGCCCAGCACCTGCCACAGCGCATGGCTGATGTGCGGGGTGATCGGGTTGAGCAGCAGCACCACCGCCTCGAACGCCTCGTGGCGCACCGCGCGGCCCTGGTCGCTGGTGTCGCCGAACTTGCCGAGCGCGTTCAGCAGCTCCATCAGCGCGGCGATCGCGGTGTTGAAGCTGTGGCGGCGACCGTAGTCGTCGCCGACCTTGGCGATGGCCTCGTGCACCTGCCGGCGCATCGCCTTCTGCGCGGCATCCAGCGCGGCCGGATCGACCTCCGGATGGTCGGGCTGGGCGGCATGCGCATGCACGTCGCGCCACAGCCGGCGCAGGAAGCGCGCCATGCCCTCGACCCCGGCATCGCTCCACTCCAGCGACTGCTCGGGCGGCGCGGCGAACATCGAGAACAGGCGCACGGTGTCGGCACCGTACTTGTCCACCAGCACCTGCGGATCGACGCCGTTGTTCTTCGACTTCGACATCTTCTCGGTGCCGCCGCGAATCACCGGGCGGCCGTCGGCCTTCAGCACCGGGGTCAGCACCGGCGCCGGCACCGGCATCGGATCGGGCAGCGACAGCGGGCCCGGCTCGGGCTGCCACATCCGCCATTCCACGTCGGCCGGGTTGATCCAGTCCTTGGAGCCGTCGGCCTTCTCGCGGTAGAAGGTATCGGCGATCACCATGCCCTGCGTGAGCAGGCGGGTGGCCGGTTCGTCGCTGCCCACCAGCCCCGCGTCGCGCAGGAGCTTGTGGTAGAAGCGGAAGTACATCAGGTGCAGGATCGCGTGCTCGATGCCGCCGATGTACTGGTCCACCGGCAGCCAGTAGTTCGCGCGCGCGTCCACCATGTCGGCGGCGCCCGGCGAGGTGTAGCGCGCGTAGTACCAGCTCGACTCCATGAAGGTGTCGAAGGTGTCGGTCTCGCGCTCGGCCGCGCCACCGCACTGCGGGCAGGTGGTCTTGCGCCACTCGGGGTCGGACTTGATCGGCGAATGCACGTCGCCGGCGGCGAAGGCGTCGGCCACGTCCTCCGGCAGCACCACCGGCAGCTGGTCCTCGGGCACCGGCACCGCGCCGCAGGCGGCGCAGTGGATGACCGGAATCGGGCAGCCCCAGTAGCGCTGGCGGCTCACGCCCCAGTCGCGCAGGCGGAAATTCACGCGCCGGCGGCCGATGCCCTCGGCCTCCACCTGCGCGGCCAGCGCGTCGAACGCGGCCTGGTAGTCGAGGCCATCGAACTCGCCGGAATTGATCAGCCAGCCGCGCTCGGTGTGCGCGCCCTCGTCCTCGATCCGGCGCAGGTACTCGCGCACCACCGCCACCGCGGCGTCCACCTCGACCACGTCGATCGCGCCGTGCTGGCCCAGCGCGACCGCCATCGGGTCGTCGTGTCCGCGCACGTGCTGCTGGATCTCGCGCAGGGCATCGCGGGTGGCGGCATCCACCACCACCGGCTTGAGCGGCAGGCCGTAGGCCTGGGCGAACTCCCAGTCGCGCTGGTCGTGCGCCGGCACCGCCATCACCGCGCCGGTGCCGTAGCCCATCAGCACGAAGTTGGCGACGTAGATCGGCAGGTCCTCGCCGGTCAGCGGATGCCGGGCCCACTGGCCGGTGGCCATGCCGCGCTTTTCCTGGGTCTCGAGCTCCGCCTCGGACACCCCGCCCTGCTTGAGTTCGGCCAGGAATGCGGCCAGTTCGGGATTGCTCGCAGCCGCCTTCAGCGCCAGCGGGTGTTCGCCGGCGATGCTCAGGAAGGTCACGCCCATCAGGGTGTCGGGGCGGGTGGTGAATACCGTCAGCGGCTCCTCCTCGCCGTCCACCCGGAACTGGATCTCCAGCCCCTCGCTGCGGCCGATCCAGTTGCGCTGCATGGTCTTGACCGAGTCCGGCCAGCCCTCCAGCCCGTCCAGCTCGTCCAGCAGTTCCTGCGCGTAATCGGTGATGCGCAGGAACCACTGCGGGATCTCGCGCTTCTCCACCAGCGCGCCGGTGCGCCAGCCGCGGCCGTCGATCACCTGCTCGTTGGCCAGCACGGTCTGGTCCACCGGGTCCCAGTTGACCACCGAGTTCTTGCGGTAGGCGATCCCTTTCTTCAGCAGGCGCACGAACATGCGCTGCTCGTGGACGTAATAGTCCGGCTTGCAGGTGGCGAACTCCCGGCTCCAGTCCAGCGCGTAGCCCAGCGACTTCAGCTGGGTGCGCATGTGCTCGATGTTGGCGTAGGTCCACTTGGCCGGCGCGGTCTTGTTCTTGATCGCGGCGTTCTCGGCCGGCAGGCCGAACGCGTCCCAGCCCATCGGCTGCAGCACGTTGTGGCCGGTCATGCGCTTGTGACGGCTGATCACGTCGCCGATGGTGTAGTTGCGCACATGGCCCACGTGCAGCGCGCCCGACGGGTACGGCAGCATCGACAGGCAGTAGTACTTGGGCTTGCTGCTGTCCTCGCGCACCTCGAAGGCGCGGATGCGGTCCCAGAACGCCTGGGCGGCGGATTCGACGGAGCGGGGATCGTAGGCGACGGGTTCGGACACGGTGGACTGCGCGGGGAATCGGGACTGGAAGCCTAACGCAGCGCAGCATCCGCCGCCATGCGTGGCAATATCGCGCCCTCACCGGGGAGATACCTGCATGCGCCACCGCCTCCTGCTTGCCGCCGGCCTGCTTGCCGCCGCCGCGCCCGCCCTTGCCGCCGATGCCGTGCTCGCCTGCGGCCGGCTGTTCGACAGCGGCAGCGGCAAGCTGCTGGGGCCGCACACGCTGCTGGTGCGCGACGGCCGCATCGCCGAGGTGCGTGCCGGGCTGCCGGCACCGGCGCAGGCGCAGGCCGACGGCGTGATCGACCTGTCCGCCCTGACCTGTCTGCCGGGGCTGATCGACGCCCATACCCACCTCACCAGCGAGACCAGCCCGACCAGCTACAGCGACCAGTTCCGCTGGAACACCGCCGACTACGCGATCCGCTCCACCGTGTACGCCGCGCGTACCCTGCAGGCCGGCTTCACCACGGTGCGCAACCTCGGCGACGGCGACAACGAGTCGATCGCGCTGCGCAACGCGATCGAGGCCGGGGTCGTACCCGGGCCGCGCATCTTCACCGCCGGCAAGCCGATCGGCAGCACCGGCGGCCACGCCGACCCCACCGACGGCTACCGCCACGACCTCGCCGGCGACCCCGGCCCGAAGGACGGCATCGTCAACTCGCCGGAGGACGCGTGGAAGGCGGTGCGCCAGCACTACAAGGACGGCGCCGACCTGATCAAGATCATGCCCTCCGGCGGGGTGCTGGACGAAAGCACCAGCGCCGACAACCCGCAGATGACCTTGGACGAGATCAAGGCCGCGGTCGCCGCCGCGCACGACTACGGCTTCACCGTGGCCGCGCACGCGCATGGCGCCGAGGGCATCCGCCGCGCGGTGCTGGGCGGGGTCGATTCGATCGAGCACGGCACCTTCATGGACGATGCCGACATGCAGCTGATGAAGCAGCGCGGCACCTGGTACGTGCCCACCATCACCGCCGGCAAGTACGTGCAGGAGAAGGCCGAGACGCCCGGCTACTACCCGCCGCAGGTCGCGGCCAAGGCCAGGCTGGTCGGCCCGCGCATCCAGGCCACCGCCGGCAAGGCCTACCGCGCCGGCGTGCGGATCGCCTTCGGCACCGACGCGGCGGTGTACCCGCACGGGCAGAACGCGAAGGAATTCAAGTACATGGTGGATGCTGGCATCCCCGCCGCCTACGCCCTGCAGGCCGCCACCCGCAATGCCGCCGAACTGCTCGGGCGCGGCAACGACCTCGGCGCGCTGGCGCCGGGCAAGTACGCCGACGTGGTCGCGGTGCGCGGCGACCCGCTGGCCGACATCACCCGGATGCAGGCGGTCGAATTCGTGATGAAGGGCGGCACCGTGTACCGGCGCGACGGCAGGCCGGTGGCGCCGTGACCCTGGAATGGCTGGGCGTGGTGGCGGCCACCTGCACCACGCTGTCGTTCGTGCCGCAGGCGGTCAAGACCATCCGCACCCGCGAGACCCACGGCATCTCGCTGTGGATGTACGTGGTGTTCACCTTCGGCGTGGCCTGCTGGTTCGGCTACGGGCTGTTCCTGCACTCGTGGCCGATGATCGTCTCCAACCTGGTCACGTTCGCGCTGGCGGCTACGATCCTGGTGCTGAAGCTGCGCTACGGCTGAACGCACGCGCCGCCAGCAGCCACCAGCCGAACCAGGCCAGGAACGCCAGCCGCTGGGCCAGCCCCACCCAAGCCCCGATCGGCGCCAGCACCGCCAGCCACGACACCAGCAGCGCCGCCGCCACGCCGGCGACGGCGAACCCGCGCCCGCCCGCGAACGCCAGCAGCAGCGCCCCCGGCGCGAACGCGATCCACCACAGCATCCACGCCAGCGCGTGCAGCCGGTTGGCGACCGCATCCAACGTGCGCATGTCCAGCGGCAGCAGCCCCTGCGCGGCGAACGCCAGCGCCGACAGCTGCACCAGGGTCAGCCCGATCCGCGCCGGCCACCCCGCCCGCGCCAGCGCCGGCCGCAGCCCCTGCGCCGCCAGCAGCAGCGCCAGCCCGGGCAGCACGAAGGCCCCCGCGTTGAACAGCCACACCCCCGGCAACCCGCTGGCCCCACGCAGCGCCAGCGGATGGATGCGGTGCGAATACTCGGGCACGCCCGCCCCGGCCAGCAGCAATGCCAGCAGGAAAATTCCGCAGGCGACGACACTCGCGACAAGTGAAGTCTGACGAATGCTCATTTCCGGCGACTCCACTGGAACACGTCCTCGATCCGCACGCCTAGCGCATCGGCGATGCGAAAGCCCAATTCCAGAGAGGGCGCGTAGCGCCCAGCCTCCAGCGCGATGATGGTCTGCCGGGTGACACCGCAAGCATCCGCCAGCGCCTGCTGGGTCAGCTCGCCCCGCTCGAAGCGCAGGCGGCGGATCTCGTTGGTGATCGCGGTGCCAGTCATGCGCGGTCTTGCCGGTACAGCCAGGCCACGGTGGCGTGGCCTGCGATGTTGGCCACCACCAGGCCCAGCAACAGCAGGGCCGGCACGGCGTATCCGTTCGGCGCCAGCAGCGCGCGGCCGGCGTCGAAAGACAGCCCGAGCGCCAGCGCGCCGAACCAGCACGAAGCCACCCGCCGGAACGCGACGTCGGCGCGCGCGCGGATGGCCGCATCGCGCTCGTCCTCCAGTGCACGACCGGGACGCGCCTCGTCGCTGGCCGCGCGCCACCGGAACCCGTAGGTCAACGGCAACGCGATCAGCACCGCCGCGAGCGGCGTACCGCGCCCGCCCAGCCAAGTCCCGGCCACCAGCATCAGGGCCATGCCCGCGAACATCCCGACCATGCGCCAAGCGAACCGCTCGCCGAACGGCTGGGCGTCGCGCGCCGCGGAGCGGCTCATGCCGACACTCCACGGCGATCATGGCGATACAGCAGCGCGGCCACCAGCTGCTCGGCCCACAGGCCGGCCAGCAGCGCCAGCACCAGCAGGTGCGCGATGAATGGATGGCTGAACGCGTGCAGCCGCGCGGGATCGGAGAAGCCCAGCGTCACCGCCAGCGCGGCCACGCAGGCGATGCTGGCGCCGCGCGCCCATCCCCCCGCCACCAGGGCGATGCGCGCGTCCCGCTCGTCGGCCAGCACCCGGCCGGCCCAGCGCTGCTTGAGCACGTGCGACAGCACCAGCCAGGCCACGAACAGCAGGCCCAGGGTGCGACCAGCGGCACCGGCGTCGGGATTGCGGTTGATCGGCAGCGCCGGCAAGAACAGGGGCGCGTCCAGCACGGCCTGCACCAGCACCGCCCCCACGAAGGCCACGCCGATCCAAGCCTGCCACTCGCCCGGCGCCACCCGCGCTTCCGCTTCGCTGCAGGGCGCGTCGTGCAGCCGCGCTACCGAGCCCCACACCGCGACGACGAACAGCAGCATCCCTACCCAGCCCAGCGGCAAGGGGAGGTCGCGGTAGCGCCCGGTGAAGAACAGCGCCAGCCCGACGCCGGCCAACACCAACCAGACCACGAAACGGTCGTGACGCAGGAATCCACGCATGGATGTCAGCTCCAGCAGACTTGATGTAATGTTTAATTTACATTCCAGACTCGCGATGTCAACTATTTTTTACATCGGCTTGCGATTGCGCCCGTCGTCGCCATCTACTGCAACCTGTCCCTTGCCGATACCGCCATGACCGACGCCGCCAAGCCCCATGTGTTCGACGCCACCGCCGCCCGTTTCGAGGAGGAGGTGATCCGCAAGTCGCTGCAGACGCCCGTGCTGGTCGATTTCTGGGCGAGCTGGTGCGGGCCGTGCAAGACCCTGGGGCCGATCCTCGAGAAGCTGGCCGCCGACTACCACGGTGCGTTCGTGCTGGCGAAGGTGGACGTGGACAAGGAGCAGGAACTGGCCGCCGCGTTCCAGATCCGCTCGGTGCCCACGGTCATGCTGGTGAAGGACGGGCAGCTGGTGGACGGCTTCCCGGGCGCGCTGCCGGAAGGCCAGCTGCGCGAGTTCCTCAAGCACCACGGCATCGAGCCGGCCGCGGCCCCGGCCGAGGAGGCCGCGCCCGCCCCCGCGCCGCCGCTGGATCCGCATGCCGAGGTGATACGCCTGCGCAAGGCGATCGAGGCCGCGCCGGACGAGGCCGGGCTCAAGCTCGACCTGGCGCTGGCGCTGCTGCAGACCGGCGCCGCCGCCGAGGCCGAGCAGCTGCTGGACGCGCTGCCCGCCAACCTCGCCACCGACGACCGCGCGGTCAAGGCGCGCGCGCGCCTGGGCTTTGCCGCGCTGCTCAAGGACGCGCCGCCGGTTGAAGTACTGCAGGCCGCGATCGCCGCCGATCCGGGCGACCTGCGCGCGCGCCACCTGCTGGGCGTGCGCCAGCTGGTGGGCGGCGAGGCCGAGGCCGGGCTGGCGCAGTTCATCGAGATGCTGCGCCGCGACCGCAGCCATGGCGACGGGCTGGCGCGCAAGAGCCTGATCGACGCCTTCCGCATCCTCGACGACGAGGACCTGGTGGGCCGCGTGCGCCGGCAGATGTCGGCCATCCTGCTGGCCTGACGCGGCCGACCTGCGGCGGCGCTCCGGGCGCCGGCTTGGTCAGTACGCATGCGTATGGGATCATGCACGCCCCACTCCGCGCCCTGCCCCGCCACATGCACCACCGTCTGTTCCGCCACGGGATCAACCTGTGGCCGCCGTTCCTGTTCGCCGGCATCCACCTGACCGCGCTGTCGGCGGACTACACCCGTGCGCGGGTCGAGCTGCGCCAGCGCCCGTGGAACCGCAACTACGTGGGCACCCACTTCGGCGGCAGCCTGTTCGCGATGACCGATCCGTTCTGGATGCTGATGGTGCTGCACCACCTCGGCCGCGAGCATAGGGTCTGGGACAAGGCCGGCGAGATCGAATTCGTGAAGCCGGGGCGCGGCGTGGTGCGGGCGGATTTCACGCTCACCCCGGCGGACCTCGATGACCTGCGCGCGCGTGCCGCCGGCGGCGCCAAGGTGCTGCGCTGGTTCGAGAACGACGTGGTGGATGCCGACGGCGAGGTGGTCGCGCGCGTCCGCAAGCAGCTGTACGTGCGTCGCAAACCGGGACGCTGACCCGTTCCCCCGGCCCTCCCCGCCGTCGTATGCTCCGGCGGATTCGGGCAGGCGAACGACACCGTGACGGACAAGACCCAACCCAGCATCCCGGGCTACCGCATCCTGCGCATGATCGGCCATGGCGGCATGTCCACCGTATACCTGGCCGAGCAGCTGTCGCTGGAGCGCAAGGTGGCGCTGAAGGTGATGCTGGCCGAGGCGCTCACCGACGAAGTCAGCCGCGCGCGCTTCGAGAACGAGGCGCGCATCATCGCGCGCCTGGAACACCCCAACATCGGGGGGATCTTCGAAGTCGGGCGCAGCGGCGACGGGCTGCCGTTCTACGCGATGCCCTACCTCTCGCACGGCCACCTGGCCCAGCGCCGGCTGGCCGGCGACCAGCCGAAGGTGGCGGCGATCCTGCGTAGCCTCCTGCAGGCGCTGGACTACGCCCACGTGCGCGGGGTGGTGCACCGCGACGTCAAGGCCGAGAACGTGCTGTTCGACGACAGCGACCGCCCGATGCTGGCGGATTTCGGGATCGCCCTGCGCCGCGGCAGCAACCCGCGCCTGACCACCGCCGGGCTGGCCGTGGGCAGCACCGCCTACATGCCGCCGGAACAGGCGCGC
This sequence comes from Thermomonas sp., assembly GCA_046313655.1. GTDB lineage: Bacteria > Pseudomonadota > Gammaproteobacteria > Xanthomonadales > Xanthomonadaceae > Thermomonas. The sequence goes on from JBKBXH010000006.1 coordinate 12,132, forward strand.
GGGCAGGAGGTGGACCGCCGCGCCGACATCTACAGCATCGGCGTGCTGGCCTGGGAAATGCTGGTCGGCCGCCTGCCCTACGCCGCCGGCGACGCCCTCACCATGGCCCTCAAGCACGTGCAGGAGCCGGTGCCGCGGCTGCCGGCCCCACTCCGCCACTGGCAGGGCTTCATCGACCGCGCGATGGCCAAGCAGCCGGCCGAGCGCTTCGCCAGCGCGAACGAGATGCTGGCCGCGCTGGACGAGGTGGAGCGCCGCGCCGGGCGCAGCTTCGCGGCGGTGGAAATCCCGGCCGACGCGCTGCCCGCGGCGGATGCCCCGCCGCCTCCGCGCTGGCGGCGGCCGGCGCTGCTGGGCGGCGCGGCCATCGCGCTGGCGCTGGTGCTGGGCTATGCCTATCTCCAGCGCACGCCGGCAGGCACCGCCGCCGCAAGCGCAAGCGCCACTGCTCCCGCCGACGGCCCGCAGGCACCGGCAACGGAAGCGGCCGCAGCTCCCGCGGCCGAAGCATCCACCGCGCCCGCACTCGCCGCCACCGCCCCCGCGGAGGACGCGCAGGATCTCGGCCTGCGCGCCTACATCGCCAATGCCGAACAGCAGCTGCGCGCCGGCCAGCTGCTGGCACCGCCGAACGGCAACGCCTGGGCCAGCGTGGAAGCCGCGTGGCTGGCCAACCCCACCCATTCGGAAACGCTGCGCCTGACCGCCCTGCTGTTCGATGCGCTGGCCGAAGCCGCCGACCGCGCCCTGCGCAACGACGACGCGGCCGGCGCGCGGCTGGCGTTCCAGCGCGCGCAGACCCTGGACAAGCGCCGCGGCGGCACCGGCGCGGCGATCGCGCAGCTGCGCCAGCGCCTGGGCGCGACCCTGGACGACCGCATCACCCTGCTGCTGGCCAAGCCGGCCACCCGCGCCGACGCCAGCCGCCTGTACGCCGCCACCACGCCTTGGCTGGACCTCGAGCCGGCCCGCGCGCGCAGCCTGCAGACCCGCCTGCGTGCGCTGGCCGCGAACGAGCGCGGCACGGCCGAGAACGGCAAGGACACGGCTGCGGAGACACCGAGGCAGGCCGCCGCCGCACCCGAACTGGTCACCGTCAGCCGCGCCGACTACGCCCGCTTCGCCAGCGCCACCGGCCGCGAGGCGGCCGACTGCGGCCGCGGGTTCCTCGGCCGCAAGCTGCGCTGGGACAACCTGCTGGGCGGCGAGCGCCGGCCGGTGGCCTGCGTGTCCGCCGCCGACGCGCTGGCGTATGCCGCCTGGCAGGGCGCGCAGGATGGCCACCGCTACCGCCTGCCGAGCGCCGGCGAACTGCAGGGCCAGCCCGCGACCCCGGCCAGCTGGCTGTCGCTGTGCGCCGACCATGCCTGCACCCAGCGCATGGCCAGCGGCAAGCCGCAGGCGCTGGACGCCGGCCGCGGCTACGACGACATCGGCATCCGCCTGGTGCGCGGCGGCTGAGGGAACCCTTCAGCGCAGCCGGAACCGCGCGACCTGCTCGTCCAGGCCGCGGGCCTGCTGGGCAAGCCCTTGCGCGGCCGCGCTGGCCTCTTCCACCAGCGCGGCATTCTGCTGGGTGCCCTCGTCCATCTGGGTGATGGCCTGGTTCACCTGCTCGATCCCGCTGCTCTGCTCCTGCGAGGCGGCGCTGATGTCGGCCATGATGTCGGTGACCCGCTTCACGCTGCCCACGATCTCGCCCATGGTCTTGCCGGCCTGGTCCACCAGCGCGCTGCCTTCCTCCACCTTCACCACCGAGTCGGTGATCAGCTGCTTGATCTCCTTGGCCGCGCCCGCGCTGCGCTGCGCCAGGCTGCGCACCTCGGCCGCCACCACCGCGAACCCGCGGCCCTGCTCGCCGGCGCGCGCCGCTTCCACCGCAGCGTTCAGCGCCAGGATGTTGGTCTGGAAGGCGATGCCGTCGATCACTCCGATGATGTCCGCGATCCGGCGCGAGGCGGTCTGGATGTCGCCCATCGTGCTGACCACCTTCTGCACCACCTCGCCGCCGGACTCGGCCACGCCGGCCGCGCCGATCGCCAGCTGGTTGGCCTGGCGCGCGTTGTCGGCGTTCTGCTTGACGGTGGAGGTGAGTTCCTCCATCGACGAGGCGGTTTCCTCCAGCGAGGCCGCCTGCTGCTCGGTGCGCATCGACAGGTCGGCGTTGCCGGTGGCGATCTCGCTGGCCGAGGCACTGATGCTGTCGGAGGTCTGGCGGATCTCGCTGACGATCTTGGCCAGGCCTTCCACGGTGCGGTTGGCATCGCTGGCCAGCTGGCCGAACTGGCCCGGCAGCTCGATCTCGATGCGGCGGGTCAGGTCGCCGTCGGCAACCGCGGACAGCAGGCCGCCTACCTCGCCCAGCCCCTCGTCGGCGGTGGCCATCAGCTTGTTCAGCTCTTCCACCAGTTCGCGGTACACGAACTCGAAGCGCTCGGCGTCGCCGCGCTTGCTGAAGTCGCCCTCGACCGCGGCTTCCACCAGCGTCTTGATCTCGGCATTGACCGCCAGCATGCCGTTCTTCACCGCGTCCACCGCCTCGGTGACGCGCGCCTTCTGGCCCGGATAGCGGGCGATGGTGCGCGAGAGGTCGCCGCGGGCGTAGTCGGCCACGATCCCGATCGCGTCCATCTTGGTGGCAACGTGCGAGTTCACCAGGGTATTGACCTGATCGGCCATCACCCCGAACGCGCCGGGGAAGGCCTCGGCGTCCATGCGCGCGTCGATCTCGCCGGCTTCGTGCTGGTCGAACATTTCCTGCTGCGCCTGTGCGAAGCGGCGCAGGCTGCCGGCCACGCTTTCCAGGCTGCGGCCGATATTGTTGAGCTCGTCGTGGGTGTCCACCCGGATCTGGTCGGAGAACTGGCCGGCGGCCATGGCGCGGGCGCCGGCGTCGATGCTCTGCAGGGCGCGTCGAGTGCCGCGGGTGAAGCCGAGGAACAGATAGGCCGATAGCAGCAGGGCCAGCACCACGCCGCCCAGGGTGAGGGTGGCCTTGCGCTGCAGGCTGGCGATAGCGCGGTCGCCCGCAAGTTCGATGGTGGCGTAGGTCGCCGTCATCGCGCGGTTGAAGGCCTCGCGGGTGACGCGGTCCTGCCTGGCGAACTCGGCCACCGGGAAGTCCGGAGTCTCGGCATCCAGCACCTTGTCCTGGATCAGCTTGTTCAGCGCGTCCATTTGCTGGAAGGCTTCGGCGACGGGTTTTCCGAACAGCTCCTTTGCCTCGGGCAGGTGGCGCTCGATCGACTTGCGGTTCTCGCCGATCAGGCCGCTCAGGTATTGCTGCATGTTCTTGTTGACCGCCAGCGCGGTGCGGTCGTTGACCCAGATCGCGCCTTCGCCCAGCACCCGCATGCTGACCACCGACTGCTTGGCGGTGGCGGCTGCGAGAGCCGGCAATTGCTGGCCGCCGACATCGCCGGCCAGCAGCATGGCCGGGTCGCGCGCCTCGCTGGTGATGGCCTTGAACGCCAGCCGCGAGATTTCCTCACGCAGCGCGCGCAGCGCATCGGTATCCGCCTCCGGGCCGGCCTCGCCCTCGGTGTCCTGCGCCTTCTTCCA
>JBKBXH010000007.1:0-14360 GCA_046313655.1 Thermomonas sp.
GGCGACCGCCGCGAGCGCGCGCACCCGCTGCCGATCGCCGCGCCGGCGAGCGCGCCGCCGGTGATCGAACTGGCGCAGGCGCTGCCGGCCGCCCCTGCCGATGCCGCCGGCGGCCGCCCCTGGCCGCGCCGGATCCTGCCGCAATACGGCGGCGACAGCGGCCTGACGGTCGGCTTCGGCGAGCACGTGCCGGCCGCGCCGACGCCGTTCAACCCGTTCCCGGCGCTGCCGGCCCCGACCTTCCTGCAGCCGGCGCAGACGCCGCCGCAGGCCGAGCCGGCGCAGCCCTGAGCCGCGTGCCGGCGCCCGCGCGCTGCGCCTTCGCCCCGTCCCTGATGTTCCCCCGATCCACGCGAACGAGGAGTTCCCCGTCCATGTCTGCAAAACGATTGATCCGCCTGCGTCCCGCCCTGCTGGTGGCTGCCCTGGCCGTGGCCGGGGTTGGTGCCTGCAGCGGCCAGAACACCGCCAACGCGCAAACCCCGGTGGCCAGCGCGCCGTCCGCGCCGGCCCCGGATCTGGTCGGCAACCTGCCGGACTTCACCCGCCTGGTGGAGGAGACCGGCCCGGCGGTGGTGAGCGTGCAGGCCGAGATCGGCGGCAAGCCGCAGGCGCGGCGTGTGCAGCAGATGCCGCAGGACGGCGAGGACGACGGCGGCGATGACCAGATCCCGGAGTTCTTCCGCCGCTTCTTCGGCCCCGGGCTGACCCCGATGCCGGGCATGCCGGGGATGCCCGGCAATCCCGGCATGCGCCCGCGCGGGGTGTCGCTGGGCACCGGCTTCATCATCTCCAGCGACGGCTATGTGCTGACCAACCACCACGTGATCGACGGCGCCGACAAGGTGACGGTGAAGCTGTCCGATCGCCGCGAGTTCACCGCCAAGGTGGTGGGCAGCGACCAGCAGTCGGACGTGGCCCTGCTCAAGATCGACGCCAAGGACCTGCCGGTGATGCGGATCGGCGATTCGCGCACGCTCAAGCCCGGGCAGTGGGTGGTGGCGATCGGCTCGCCGTTCGGCCTGGACCACTCGGTGACGGCCGGCATCGTCAGCGCCGTGGGGCGTGCCAATCCCGGCGCCGACCAGCGCTACGTCCCCTTCATCCAGACCGACGTGGCGATCAACCGCGGCAATTCCGGCGGCCCGCTGCTGAACACCCGCGGCCAGGTGGTGGGGATCAACTCGCAGATCTTCAGCAACTCCGGCGGCTACATGGGCGTGAGCTTCGCGATCCCGATCGACGTGGCGATGAACGCGGTGCAGCAGCTCAAGGCCACCGGCAAGGTGGTGCGTGGCCAGCTCGGCGTGCAGGTGCAGGCGATGGACCGCGATACCGCCAAGGCGCTGGGCCTGGCCGAGGCCAGCGGCGCGCTGGTGGCCGCGGTGGAGCCGGGCAGCCCGGCCGCACGCGCCGGCTTGCTGCGGCAGGACGTGATCCGCAGCGTGAACGGCCAGCCGATCTACGACTCCAGCGACCTGCCGCCGATCATCGGCGCGATGGCGCCCGGCACCAAGGTGACGCTGGAGGTGGTGCGCGACGGCAAGCCGCGCACGCTGGTGGCGACCCTGAACGCGCTGGACGAGGCCATCGCCGCGGCCGGTGGGATGCCGGGCGGCACCGGCAAGGCCCCGGCGCGCGCGGAAGGCAATGCGCTGGGTATCGTCGGCCAGGACCTGACCGCCGAGCAGCGCCAGCGGCTGGGCCTGCAGGGCAAGGAAGGCGTGCTGATCGCGCGCATCACCGGTGATGCCGCCCGCGATGCCGGCCTGCAGCCGGGCGACGTGGTGCTGGCGGTGGGCCGCAGCGACGTCGGCAGCGCGGCCGCGCTGGACGCCCAACTGCGCGCGGCCGGCACCGACAAGCCGGTGATGCTGCTGGTGCGTCGCGGCGGCGGCACCCGCTACGTGGCGGTCAACCCGAAGCCGGAGTGATCGCCCGCGCAGGGCCGGCCGGCACCCCCGCCTCCCGCCGGGAGGCGGGCGGGGCTGTGCGATAATGCGCGGCTTGTGACACGAGCGGCCGCACCCCGCGTCCGTCGCCGCCAGCGCAGAGTTTCCATGCAGCACGACCCGATGCGGTTCATCCGCAACTTCTCCATCATCGCCCACGTCGACCACGGCAAGTCCACCCTCGCCGACCGCATCATCCAGCTGTGCGGGGGCCTGAGCGAGCGCGAGATGGAGGCGCAGGTGCTCGACAACAATCCGATCGAGCGCGAACGCGGGATCACCATCAAGGCGCAGTCGGTGTCGCTGCCGTACACCGCGAAGGACGGCAACACCTACTTCCTGAACTTCATCGACACCCCCGGCCACGTGGACTTCAGCTACGAGGTCAGCCGCTCGCTCGCCGCATGCGAGGGCGCGCTGCTGGTGGTGGACGCGGCGCAGGGCGTGGAGGCGCAGTCGGTGGCCAACTGCTACACCGCGGTGGAGCAGGGGCTGGAAGTGGTGCCGGTGCTGAACAAGATCGACCTGCCCACCGCCGACATCGACAAGGTGAAGGAGGAGATCGAGGCCGTGATCGGCATCGACGCCGCCGACGCGGTGGCCATCAGCGCCAAGACCGGGCTCAACGTCGGCGACGTGCTGGAAGCCATCGTCCACCGCATCCCGCCGCCGAAGCCGCGCGACACCGACAAGCTGCAGGCGCTGATCATCGACTCGTGGTTCGACAACTACCTCGGCGTAGTCTCGCTGGTGCGGGTGATGCAGGGCGAACTGAAGCCGGGCGACAAGATGCTGGTGATGAGCACCGGCCGCACCCATCAGGTGGATGCGGTCGGCGTGTTCACCCCCAAGCGCAAGGTGCTGCCGGCCCTGCGCGCGGGCGAGGTGGGCTGGATCACCGCCTCGATCAAGGACGTGCACGGCGCGCCGGTGGGCGATACGCTCACGCTGGCGGGCGACCCCGCGCCCAGCCCGCTGCCGGGCTTCCAGGAAATGCAGCCGCGCGTGTTCGCCGGCCTGTTCCCGGTGGATGCCGAGGACTACCCGGCCCTGCGCGAGGCGCTGGACAAGCTGCGCCTGAACGACGCCGCGCTGCGCTTCGAGCCGGAAAGCTCCGAGGCGATGGGCTTCGGCTTCCGCTGCGGCTTCCTCGGCATGCTGCACATGGAGATCGTGCAGGAGCGCCTGGAGCGCGAGTACGACCTCAACCTCATCACCACCGCGCCGACCGTCATCTACGAGGTGCTCAAGACCGACGGCAGCATCGTGCCGATGGACAACCCGGCCAAGCTGCCGCCGATCAACCAGGTGCAGGAGATCCGCGAGCCGATCATCCGCGCCAACATCCTCACCCCGCCGGACTACATCGGCAACATCATCAAGCTGTGCGAGGACAAGCGCGGCGTGCAGGTGGGCATCACCTACATGGCCAGCCAGGTGCAGGTGAGCTACGAGCTGCCGATGGCCGAGGTGGTGCTGGATTTCTTCGACAAGCTGAAGTCGGTGAGCCGCGGCTATGCCTCGCTGGACTACCACTTCCTGCGCTTCGAGGCCGGCCCGTTCGTGCGGGTGGACACCCTGATCAACGGCGACCGGGTGGATGCGCTGTCCATCATCGTCCACCGCAGCCACGCCGACCGCCGCGGCCGCGAGCTGTGCGAGAAGATGAAGGACCTGATCCCGCGGCAGATGTTCGACGTGGCCATCCAGGCCGCGATCGGCGGCCAGATCATCGCCCGCACCACGGTGAAGGCGCTGCGCAAGAACGTGCTGGCGAAGTGCTACGGCGGCGACGCCACCCGCAAGAAGAAGCTGCTGGAGAAGCAGAAGGAAGGCAAGAAGCGGATGAAGCAGGTCGGGCGGGTGGAGATCCCGCAGGAAGCCTTCCTCGCCGTGCTGCAGGTGGACAACAAGTAATCGCGGTTCCTTCTCCCCCGGGGGAAGGTGCCCGACGGGCGGATGAGGGGACGTGCCGCTTCGCGCTCCCGCTCCTTGCGCCGAACCCTCGCTTCCGATCCCTCTCCCGAGGGGGCGGGGCTGAAACCGATGGAGAACATCGCATGATGGTGTGGTTCGAGACGATCCTGGTGGTCCTGACCCTGCTCAGCGGCCTGGTCTGGCTGCTCGACAGGCTGTTCTTCGCCAAGCGCCGCGCGGCCGCGGCGGGCGCGCTGGACGAGGCCAAGGACCCGCTGCTGGTCGATTACGCCAAGTCGTTCTTCCCGATCCTGGCGCTGGTGCTGGGGCTGCGCAGCTTCGTCGCCGAGCCGTTCCGGATCCCGTCCAGCTCGATGATGCCGACCCTGCTGATCGGCGATTTCATCCTGGTCAACAAGTTCTCCTACGGCCTGCGCTGGCCGATCACCAACCAGAAATTCCTGGCCATCGGCGAGCCGCAGCGCGGCGACGTGGTGGTGTTCCGCCCGCCGCACCACCCGCGCGAGGACTGGATCAAGCGGGTGATCGGCCTGCCCGGCGACACCATCGGCTACCACGACCACAAGGTGAGCATCAACGGCCGGGTGCTGCCGTACCGGGTGGACGGGGTGTACACCGGCGTCGGCCAGGGCATCGGCGAGACCGGTGACACCTTGCTGACCGAGGACCTGCCCGGGCGCCCGCACCAGGTGCTGGAGCGCGAGTTCAGCGTCGCGGAAGGTGACTGGACGGTGCCGCCGGGGCATTATTTCGTCATGGGCGACAACCGCGGCAACAGCGAGGACAGCCGGTTCTGGGGGTTCCTGCCGGAGTCCAACCTGCGCGGCAAGGCCATGCTGGTATGGATGAACTTCGATACCAGCGCCGACCACTGGGTGGACGGTTCCCGCATCGGGCACCGTATTCCCTGAGGACGGCGGGGCGTGCCGGCGGCGGTGTTGCCGGCCGGCAATTGATCGGGCAATCGGGCGGTTCCACCAATCAGGCGGTTCAACCAAGAGGGGAGAGTGGGATGAAGCAGTCGCAGCGCGGTATGACCATGTTGGGCTTCCTGATCACCCTGTGCGTGGTGATCTTCTTCGCCTACATCGCAATGACCATCGTGCCCATGTACATCGAGTTCTACTCGGTGAAGCAGGCGCTGAAGGGCCTGGCCAACGACAGCGAGCTGGCCAATGCGCCCAAGGACAAGATCCGGCAGATGTACCTGCGCCGGCTGGAGATGAGCTACGCCGACCACGTCAAGAAGATGGACGCGCTGAAGTTCGATTCGACCGACGGCGGCCTGAAGATGATCGTGGACTACGAGCGACGCGAGCCGCTGATGGCCAACCTCGACGTGGTCGCCAAGTTCCACGCCGAGCAGGTGTTGCCGCGTGGCGCAGGCGCCAACTGAGCCAGCGCGGGTGTTCGCGGGGCACGCCTTCGCGGCCCCGGAGCTGCTGGCGCAGGCGTTGACCCACCGCAGCGTGGGCAGCCCCAACAACGAGCGGCTCGAATTCCTGGGCGATGCGCTGGTCAACCAGTTCATCGCCGAGGCGCTGTACCGGCACTGGCCGACGGCCGACGAAGGCGCGCTGACCCGCGCCCGCGCCGAGCTGGTGCGCGAGTCCGCGCTGGCCGGCATCGCCCGCGGCCTGGAGCTTGGCCCGCGGTTGCTGCTCGGGCCGGGCGAGATGAAGACCGGCGGCCACCGCCGCGACTCCATCCTGGCCGACGCGCTGGAGGCGCTGGTGGCGGCCATCTATCTGGACGCCGGTTTCGAGGCCTGCCGCGCGGTGGTGCTGCCTTGGTTCGCGCCGCTGATCGCCGCCCTGCCGCCGCCGAACAAAGTCGGCAAGGACGCCAAGACCCGCCTGCAGGAATGGCTGCAGGCACGCCAGTACCCCTTGCCAGCCTACGCGCTGCTGCACGAGGGCGGCGAGGACCATGCCCGGGTGTTCCGGGTCAGCTGCACCCTGGCCGTGCCCGCGCTGCGCACCGAGGGCGAGGGCGGTTCGCGCCGCGCCGCGGAGCAGCAGGCGGCCGAAGCCGCACTCAGCCAAATCGAGGACGCATGAACGCAATCCCCCAGCACAGCGGCGCGGTGGCGGTGATCGGCCGCCCCAACGTCGGCAAATCCACCCTGGTCAACGCCCTGGTCGGGGCCAAGGTCAGCATCACCTCCAACCGCCCGCAGACCACCCGCCACCGCTTGCTGGGCATCGCCACCTTCCCCGGCGGCCAGCTGCAGCTGGTGGACACCCCCGGCATCCACGGCGAGCAGGGCAAGCGCTCCGGCAAGGCCATGAACCGGATGATGAACCGCGCCGCGCGCGGGGCGCTGGAGGGCGTGGACGCCGCGCTGCTGGTAGTCGAGGCCGGCCGCTGGGATCACGAGGACGGCCTCGCCTTCGATGCCCTGCGCGACGCCGGCCTGCCGGTGGTGCTGGTGGTCAACCAGGTGGACAAGCTCAAGGACAAGACCGCGCTGCTGCCGTTCATCGCCAAGGTGACGGACGGGCGCGCGTTCGCCGCCGTGCATCCGCTGTCCGCGCTCAAGCGCAGCGGGCTGGAGCCGCTGGTCGCCAGCCTGTTGGCGCTGCTGCCGGAGGGTGCGCCGGCGTTCGTCGAAGACGAGATCACCGACAAGAGCCAGCGCTTCCTCGCCGGCGAGCTGGTGCGCGAGCAGCTGATGCGCCAGCTCGGCGCGGAGCTGCCCTATGCCACCACCGTGGAGGTGGAGAAGTTCGAGGAGGAACCCTCGCCGCAGGCCGGGGTGATGTACCGCATCGACGCGGTGATCTGGGTCGAGCGCGAAGGCCAGAAGGCGATCGTGATCGGCAAGGGCGGCGAGCGCCTGCGCGCCATCGGCACCCGCGCGCGCGAGCAGATGGAGCGCCTGTTCGGTGCCAAGGTATTCCTGCAGACCTGGGTGCGCGTGCGCGAGGGCTGGAGCGACGACGAAGCCGCGCTGCGCGCGCTGGGGTACCACGACTGATCCTGGCGGGTGCTGCGCGGCACCCCGGCACTGCCTGCCCGGCGCTCCTACAATGCCGCCATGCGCTACGCCGCCGAGCCCGCCTACGTCCTGCACGCACGCCCGTGGAGGGAGACCAGCCTGCTGGTCGAGGTGCTGAGCGCGGATCACGGCCGGATCGGGCTGGTCGCGCGCGGGGTGCAGGGGCCGAAGCGGCATCCGCTGCGGGCGGCGCTGCAACCGCTGCAGGCGATCCGCTTCGATGCCGTGCAAAAGGGCGAGCTGGCGCAGCTCTCCGCGGCGGAGGCGGTGGATGCGGCGCCGCTGCTGCACGGGGATGCGGCGCTGGCGTCGTTCTATGTCAACGAACTGTGCCTGCGGCTGGCCCCGCGCCACGTGCCGCAGCCGGAGCTGTATGCGGCTTACGCGCAGGTGCGCGAACGCCTGCGCGCGGGCGAGGCGTTGGCGTGGACCCTGCGCCGGTTCGAGCGCGACCTGCTGGAGGCGCTGGGCGTGGGCCTGGCGTTCGCGCTGGAGGCCGAGGGTGCCCGGGTCGATCCTGCCGCGCGCTACCGCCTCGATCCCGAGGAGGGGCCGCGCCGATTGCGTAGCGAGCGCGCCGGCGAGCGCCGCGACACTGCCACCGGCCGGGCCTTGCTGGCGCTGGCCGCCGACACCTTGCCCGAAGCGGAAGACCTGGCCAGCCTGCGCCTGCCGCTGCGCGCGGTGCTGCTGCACCACCTCGGCGGGCGCGGGCTGAAGTCGTGGGACATGCTCGGGGAACTCGGGCGCCTGGCCGCCGCGCCGGCGGCCGTGCAGGCCTGAAGCCGGCGACCGAGCCGCTGCAGTGGAATCGCCGGGCCGGGAGGACGGCCGGAGCGGTCAGGATCGGGTCGGGTTAGATCGGGTCGGGTTAGATCGGGTCGGATCGGGTCGGATCGGGTCGGATCGGGTCGGATCAGCCGAACAGGAAGCCGGCCACCACCCGCCGGCCCTCGCCGGCCAGCACCGAGTAGGTGCGCGCGGCCGCGGCGTTGCTCATGACTTCCAGCCCGATCCCGCGCTGCAGGCAGGCGGCCAGCACCGCCGGCGGCGGGAACACCTGGCTGGCGCCGGTGCCCAGCACTACCAGTTCCGGGGCCAGGGCGAGGATCGGGTCGAGGTCGGCCGGCGCCAGCGCGCGGGCATCGCGCACCGGCCAGTCCTCGACGAGGGCCTCCGGGGCGATCACGAAGCTGGCCTGCAGCCGGCGCCCGTTGACCAGCGCGCCGGTGCCATCGGCCCCGCGCAGGAAATACTGGTAGTCCGGGCGTTCCAGGTTCAGCTGCATGGCTCAGGCGCGCGGCAGCACGATCTGCCGCTTCTCCTTGGACGGCCGGTACAGCACCGCGGTATGCCCGATCCGCTGCACCAGCACCGCGTCGGTGCGCGCGACCAGGTCGGCGATCATGGCGTCGCGCGCGTCGCGGTCCTCGCCGGCGACCTTGACCTTGATCAGCTCGTGGTGCTCCAGCGCCAGCCCGACTTCCGTCACCAGCGCCTCGCTGATGCCCTTGCCGCCGACCTGCAGCATCGCCTTCAGGTCGTGCGCCTGCCCGCGCAGGAAACGGATCTGGGCATTGGTCAGGGCAATCGGCATGCGGCACGCGGGCGAATAATCAGGGGCGTGCAGGGTATCATGCGGCAACTTCCCCCCGCGCCGTCGGCGGCCATGGCGACCCGCAGCAAATCCAGCCAGCGCTGGCTCAAAGAGCATTTTTCCGACCCCTTCGTGAAGAAGGCGCAGGCCGAAGGCATGCGCTCGCGGGCGGCCTACAAGCTGGAGGAGCTGGCCGAGCGCGACCGCCTGCTCAAGCCTGGAATGGTGGTGGTGGACCTCGGCGCCGCGCCCGGCGGCTGGTCGCAGTGGGTGCGCCAGGAGCTGGACCGCATGGAGCAGGCGCTGCCGCCCGGTGCCCGCCGCGGCCGGGTGATCGCCAGCGACATCCTGGAGATGCCGGCGCTGGCCGGGGTCGAGTTCCTTCACGGTGACTTCAGGGACGATGCCGTCCTATCGCAGTTGCTGGCCCTGCTGGGCGGCGATGCGGTGGACCTTGTGTTGTCCGACATGGCCCCCAATAAAAGCGGGGTGGAGGCGGTGGACCAGCCGCGCGCGATGCACCTGGCCGAGCTGGCCATGGAATTCGCCGACGGCCAGCTCCGCACAGGTGGTACGTTCCTGATCAAGCTGTTCCAGGGAACGGGTTCGGACGATTACCTGCGGGAGCTGCGGCGGCGCTATGCCAAGGTGGCGATCCGCAAACCGGCGGCGTCGCGCAGGCGCTCGCCCGAGGTGTACGCGCTGGCCACCGGCAAGCTGGCGCAGATGAAGTGATGCGGAAGGAAGGCCAGAGGACACCATGAACGATCTCGCGAAGAACCTGCTGCTCTGGGTGGTGGTGGCCGCCGTGCTGATGGTGGTGTTCCAGAGCTTCTCGCCCAAGCTGGGCGGCAGCCAGGACGTGATGTATTCGCAGTTCGTGCAGGATGTCGAGAACGACCGCATCAGCAAGGTCGATATCTCCAGCAACGAGCGCACCATCACCTTCACCCGCAGTAACGGCGAGAAGGGCACCACCACCGCCCCGGTGCGCGACAAGGACCTCATCAACGACCTCATCCAGCACAAGGTCGAGATCAACCAGGCACCGCCGGAGTCCGGCATCTCGTTCTGGTCGCTGGTGCTGAACTTCCTGCCGGTGCTGCTGATCATCGGCTTCTGGCTGTTCATGATGCGGCAGATGCAGGGCGGCGGTGGCGGCAAGGGCGCCATGTCGTTCGGCCGTTCGCGCGCCAAGCTGCTATCCGACGACCAGGTGAAGGTGACCTTCGCCGACGTCGCCGGCTGCGACGAGGCCAAGGAGGAAGTGGGCGAGCTGGTCGAGTTCCTGCGCGACCCCTCGCGTTTCACCAAGCTGGGCGGCAAGATCCCGCGCGGCGTGCTGATGGTCGGCCCCCCGGGCACCGGCAAGACCCTGCTGGCCAAGGCCATCGCCGGCGAGGCCAAGGTGCCGTTCTTCAGCATCTCCGGCTCCGACTTCGTGGAGATGTTCGTCGGCGTCGGCGCCAGCCGCGTGCGCGACATGTTCGAGCAGGCCAAGAAGCACGCCCCGTGCATCATCTTCATCGACGAAATCGACGCGGTCGGCCGCCACCGCGGCTCCGGCATGGGCGGCGGCCACGACGAGCGCGAGCAGACGCTCAACCAGATGCTGGTGGAGATGGATGGGTTCGAGGGCGGCGAGGGCGTCATTGTCATTGCCGCCACCAACCGCCCCGACGTGCTGGACAAGGCGCTGCTGCGCCCCGGCCGCTTCGACCGCCAGGTGATGGTGGGCCTGCCCGACATCAAGGGCCGCGAGCAGATCCTGAAGGTGCATATGCGCCGCGTGCCGCTGGCCGACGACGTGCGCGCCGACGTGCTGGCGCGTGGCACTCCGGGGTTCTCCGGCGCCGACCTCGCCAACCTGGTCAACGAGGCCGCGCTGTTCGCCGCCCGCCGCAGCAAGCAGCAGGTGGACATGCGCGACTTCGAGGACGCCAAGGACAAGATCTACATGGGCCCCGAGCGCCGCAGCATGGTGATGCGCGAGGAAGAGCGTCGCGCCACTGCGTACCACGAGTCCGGCCACGCGGTGGTCGCGATGTCGCTGCCCAAGGCCGACCCGGTGCACAAGGTCACGATCATGCCGCGCGGCTGGGCGCTGGGCGTCACCTGGCAGCTGCCCGAGCACGATGCGCTGAGCAAGTACAAGGACCGCATGCTGGAGGAGATCGCGATCCTGTTCGGCGGCCGCATCGCCGAGGAGTTGTTCGTGGGCCAGGTCTCCACCGGCGCCTCCAACGACTTCGAGCGCGCGACCAAGATGGTGCGCGACATGGTGACCCGCTACGGCATGTCGGACGCGCTCGGCATCATGGTGTACGCCGACGACGAAGGCGGCTACGGCCTGCATAACAAGACCATCTCCGAGGCCACCCAGCAGAAGGTGGATGCCGAGATCCGGCGCATCCTCGACCAGCAGTACGCGGTCGCGCGCGCGATCCTGGAGGACAAGCGCGAGATCGTGGAGGCGATGACCGCCGCCCTGCTGGAGTGGGAGACGATCGACGCCGAGCAGGTCAAGGCGATCATGGAGGGCCGCACGCCAAAGCCGCCGCCGGGCTGGGTGGAGAAGCCGCGCAAGGACGGCAACGACGATTCCGCCGCCGGCCGCCCGGTGACGGTGGAGCCGGCGCCCCAGACCTGAGCGCCACCCGCCCAGGGCGCCGCTTGCCGGCGCGCCACGGAAAGGCCAGAGTCCGCTCTGGCCTTTCGCGTTTTCCGCACCCCATGTTCGATACCAGCCCGCAGCTCGATTGCCACGGACGCCTGCTCGCGCTCGACCGCCCGCGGGTGATGGGCATCGTCAACGTCACCCCCGACTCGTTCTCCGACGGCGGCGCGCATGCCGATGCCGAGGCGGCCATCGCGCACGGCCTGCGCCTGGTGGAAGAGGGCGCCGACCTGCTCGACGTCGGCGGCGAATCCACTCGCCCCGGCGCGCAGGCGGTGTCGCTGGAGGAAGAGCTGCGGCGGGTGCTGCCGGTGATCGAGGGCCTGGCCGCGCGGGTGGCGGTGCCGATCAGCGTGGACACCCGCCGTCCGCAGGTGATGCGCGCGGCGGTCGCCGCCGGGGCGGGGATGATCAACGACGTGCAGGCGCTGCGCGGCGAGGGGGCGCTGGAGGCGGTCGCGGAACTGGGCGTGCCGGTGGTGCTGATGCACATGCAGGGGCAGCCGCGCGACATGCAGGACGCCCCGCATTACGACGACGTGGTGGGCGAGGTGCACCGCTTCCTGGCCGAGCGCATCTTCGCCTGCGAGATGGCGGGGATCGAACGCCGCCGGATCGTGGTCGATCCCGGTTTCGGCTTCGGCAAGATCACCGCCCACAACCTGCAATTGCTGGCCCGGCTGCGGCGCTTCACCGAGCTCGGCGTGCCGGTGCTGGCCGGGCTGTCGCGCAAGCGCAGCATCGGCGAGCTGACCGGGCGCGAGGACCCGCGCGCGCGGGTGGCCGGCTCGGTCGCCGCGCACCTGATCGCGGCCCAGAACGGCGCCATGCTGCTGCGCGTGCACGACGTCGCCGCGACGGTGGATGCGCTGAAGGTCTGGGCCGCCGTCGCCGCGGTGCCGGCACTGCGCCAGGCGCCGGCGCGCGCGGAGATCGCCTGGCCGGAGTAGGCGTTCAGTCCGTGGGCTGGGGCCGGCCCGCGCGCCAGTGCGCCAGGCGCGGATGCATGATCCGGAACCAGAGCCGCGGCACCAGCGCGAGCACGAACATCGCGGCATAGCCGGCCGGCAGCTGCGGGCTGTCCGGATGGTGCAGCAGCACCTGGTAGCGGCGCGCCGCATGCGCGTGGTGGTCCGAGTGCCGCTGCAGCTGGAACAGCAGCAGGTTGGTCAGGGTGAAGTCGGCATTCCAGCTGTGCAGATGGGTGGTGCGCTCGTAGCGGCCGTCCGCCAGCCGCCTGCGCTCCAGCCCGTAGTGCTCGATGTAGTTGATGATCTCCAGCGTGCAGGCCGCGACCAGGCCTTGCGCGAGGAAGCCGAGCAGGCCCCATGCCCCGAGCCAGGCCCCGCTGGCGGCGGCCAGCGCCAGCCACAGCGCGCTCCAGCCCAGCAGCTCGTTGCGCCAGTGCCAGCCGGGCCTGCCCTGCCGGCGCAGGCGCTGGGCCTCCAGCCGCCAGGCATTGGCGGTGTTGCGTGCCAGCGCACGCGGCAGGAAGTGCCACAGCGATTGCCCGAAGCGCGCGCTGGAAGCGTCTTCCGGCGTGGAAACGTGCACGTGGTGGCCGCGGAGGTGTTCCACCTTGAAGCCGTGGTAGCCGACGCTGGCCAGTAGCAGCCCGCCGGCCAGGCGTTCCAGCCGGGTGTCCTTGTGGATGAGCTCGTGCGCGGCGTTGATCGCCAGCACGCCGCCCACCACGCCCAGCGAGAGCAGCCAGCCCAGCTGGCCACCGATCCCGAACCCGGCGCCGGTCCAGTGCCGCAGCGCCCAGCCCAGGGTGGCATATTGCACCGGCACGGCCAGCAGGGTGAGGCCGCGGAACCAGCGGTCCCCGGCCAGGTCCGGCAGCGCCTGCGCGGGCGGGTTGCCGGGGTCGTGCCCGAGCGCGAGGTCGGCCAGCGGCAGCAGCACGAACAGCGCGAACAGCGGCAGCCAGGCGAACAGGTCGGGGTGACCGCTGCGGCCGCCCAGCCAGGCCGACAGCGGCAGCAAGGCGGGGACCGCGAACACGGCGAGGAAGCCATAGCGTTTCCAGGCGGGCATGGCGGCGGCTCCTTGGCGGGTTCCGGGACGCATCCTAGCGCCAGCGCGGCGCGTGCGGGCGGGATGCAACGCCGGGGGCGATCCGGCACACTGCCGGGCGACTTTCCCAAGGGGTGACGGCATATGCAGGCGTGGCTGCGACGCAAGGACATCGACCAGGTGACGGTGCACGAAGCCGGTCGGCGGCTGGTGCCCACCCTGGGCTGGCCGCACCTGGTGGCGCTGGGGATCGGCGCGATCGTGGGCACCGGCATCTACACCCTGATCGGGGTCGGTGCCGACAAGGCGGGGCCGGCGGTGCTGCTGTCGTTCGTCATCGCCGGCGTGGTCTGCGCCTGCGCGGCGCTGGCCTATGCCGAGCTGTCCACCCTGATGCCGGCCGCCGGCAGCGCCTACACCTACAGCTACGCGGTGCTGGGCGAACTGATCGCCTGGGTGGTGGGCTGGAGCCTGGTGCTGGAGTACACCCTGGTGGTGAGCACGGTGGCGGTGGGCTGGTCCGGATATTTCGTCGGGTTCCTCGGCTGGGTGCAGCAGCACACCGGCTGGGCGGTGATGCTGCCGCCGGCGCTGGCTGCGGGCCCGCACGTGGCGGGCGGGCTGGTGAACCTGCCGGCGATCGGCATCACCTTCGTCGTGGCCGCCGCGCTGATCGTCGGCACCCGCGAGAGCGCCACCGTGAACGCGGTGCTGGTAGTGCTGAAGCTGGTGGCGCTGGCGGTGTTCGTGGCGGTGGCGCTGCCGGCGTTCGACCCGGCCAACCTGCATCCGTTCATGCCCTACGGTTTCGCCAAGTCGGTGGATGCCAGCGGCGTGGAGCGCGGGGTGATGGCGGCGGCTGCGATCATCTTCTTCGCCTTCTATGGCTTCGACGCGATCTCCACCGCCGCCGAGGAAACCAAGGACCCGGGCCGCAACCTGTCGATCGGGATCGTCGGCTCAATGGTCGGCTGCACCCTGATCTACCTGCTGGTGGCGCTGGCGGCGGTGGGCGCGATGCCGTTTTCGGTGTTCGGCAAGAGCGCCGAGCCGCTGGCGCTGATCATGCGCGAGCTGGGCCATGGCACCGCGGCGCTGGCGATCGGGATCGTCGCCATCGTGGCGCTGCCGACCGTGCTGCTGGCGTTCTTCTTCGGCCAGAGCCGGATCTTCTTC
>JBKBXH010000008.1:0-13732 GCA_046313655.1 Thermomonas sp.
CGTCGCCCCCGCGACCACCGACGCCCCGCCAGACGCCGCCGGGCTCGCCCGGCGCACGCAGGCATGGGAACGCCTGGCCCCGGCCGCGCGCGCGCAGGCACGCGCCGCGTGGGCCGACTGGCAGGCCTTGCCCGAATCCGACCGCACGCAACTGCGCGCGATCGCCGCCCGCTTCGACGCCCTGCCCGCGCCCGAGCAACAGGCGCTGCAGGCGCGCTACGCGCAGCAGCCGTTCGATGCCCACCGCGGCTGGCATCTCGGCCCGCGCCTGGGCCTCGACTGGCCGCGGATCGCCCCGCTGTTCGCGTTCGTGGATGCCGGCGAACGCGCGGCCCTGCTGCAGCTGCTGCGGGAACTGAGCGGCGACGACCTCGAAGCTCTGGCGCGGCTGGCCCAAACCACCCCGCCGCAGGCCCGCGCCGCCCTGCGCCACGCCCTGCTGGCGGAACCGCCCGCCCGCCGCTCGGCCTGGCTGCAGGCGCAGCTGCAGCGCTGAGCGCCCGACGGGCCACCCTCACACCACCGTGACAGGGTCTGCATTTCCACGCAGACCGCCACCGCAGTTTGCTATGTTCCGCGCACGGTCCTGCCGGGGTACGCGAACGCGAATGCGCAAGGACCTGCCTCCTTCGATCGACACCCTTCGGGAGACCACCATGCAGCCTCGCACTTCGTCCCGTCGGCTGGCCCGCCGGCCGCTGGCCATCGCCCTGTCCCTGCTCGTGCTGGCTGTGGCCAGCCCCGTATTCGCCGCCGACCCTCCCTGCGTGGACAGCAGCGGCAACCCCACCGGGGCCTCGACCAACCAGGGCGCGGAGGACACCGGCAGCGCCAACGGCGAGAACAGCACCTGCACCCCCACCTCCACCGCCTACGGCTGGAAGAACATTTCCAGCGGCACCTCCAGCAGCGCGTTCGGCTACCTCAACATTGCCAGTGGTTTTGCCAGCAGCGCGTTCGGGGTGATCAACACCGCGAGCGGCACCTATAGCAGCGCCTTCGGCTACAACAACCTTGCCAGCGATTATTCCAGCAATGCCTTCGGCCGCAGCAATTCCGCCAGAGGCTATCTCAGCAACGCCTTTGGCATTGCCAATTACGCGACCAACACCGACAGCAATGCCTTTGGTGTCGGCAATGTCTCCAGTGGCGTCTATAGCAGCGCGTTCGGCGGCGTAAACACCGTCAGCGCCGACTACGGGACGGCCGTTGGTTACAACAATACCAGCAGTGGGTCCGCCAGCAGCGCGCTGGGCATGCAGAACACCAGTGGCGGCGCCTCCAGCAGCGCGATGGGATTCAACAACTC
Source organism: Thermomonas sp. (assembly GCA_046313655.1). Lineage (GTDB taxonomy): Bacteria > Pseudomonadota > Gammaproteobacteria > Xanthomonadales > Xanthomonadaceae > Thermomonas. The sequence continues at coordinate 1,310 of JBKBXH010000008.1, forward strand.
CGCCAACGGAACCTCGAGCAACGCGTTTGGCTACCAGAACAGCGCCAGCGGCGATTACAGCACCGCCTTCGGCCTCCAGAACACCGCGAGCGCGTTTGTCAGCAGTGCCTTCGGCATAGCCAATACCGCCAATGCAAACTATGCGCTGGCCATCGGCTTCTCGAACACTGCCAGCGGCCTGGGCAGCAGTGCCATCGGCTACACCAGCACCGCGTTTGACGACAGCAGCATCGCCATCGGTGCGCGCAGTACAGCTGGCAGCAATGACGGCGACAGCAAGAGCGCGCGCAACAGCGTCGCCGTGGGCACCTGGTTCGACTCCAACGGCGACGGTGTGTTCGACACCGGCAGCGACCTCGGCAACACCGCCACCGCCAAGTACGCCAGCGCGTTCGGCGTCGGCAATAGCGCCAGCGGCTATGCCAGCAGCGCGTTCGGCTACCTCAACGTCGCCAGCGCCTTCGGCGCCAACGCCTTCGGCCACTACAACAGCGCCAGCGGCTACGGCAGCAACGCGATCGGCTACCTGAACACCGCCAGCGGCTTCGGCAGCAGCGCGCTCGGCAATTTCAACAACGCCAGCGGGCAGGCGGCCAATGCCGTCGGCAATTTCACCATCGCCAGCGGCAACTACAGCAATGCCTTCGGCACCGAGGCGCAGGCGCTCAACACCGGCAGCACCGCGCTCGGCTACCTGGCGATCGCCGACCGCGACTACAGCGTGTCGATCGGCAGCACCGGCAACGAGCGCCAGCTGATCCACGTCGCCGCCGGCACCGCCGACACCGACGCGGTGAACCTGGGCCAGATGAACGCGGCCATCACCACCGCGGTCGGTGGCATCAGCACCTATGCGGGCTTTGCGATCACCGCCGACGGCGGCGCCACCAGCGCGACCATCGGCAGCGGCGATACCGTGGAGTTCCAGGCGGATGACCCGAACGGCAACCTCACCGTCACCCGCAGTGGCAACACCATCCGCTACGGCTTCAGCAGCACGCCGACCTTCCTCGGGCTGACCGTCGGCGGCGGTGGCGGCAATTTCACCATCGTCAACAACACCACCATCAACATGGGCGGCAACGTGGTGGGCAACGTGGGCAACGGCATCGCCGCCACCGACGCGGTGAACAAGGGCCAGCTTGACACCGCGGTGGCCGGTGCCAACGCCAATGCCGCCGCCGCGCAGGCGACCGCCAATACCGCCCTGGCCGCCGCCGGCACCGCGCAGGCCACCGCGGACGGCGCCGCCACCGCCGCCAGCAATGCGCAGTCCACGGCCGACACCGCGCTGACCGCCGCCAACAATGCCCAGGCCTCCGCCGACGCGGCGCAGGCCACCGCCAACACCGCGCTGACCGCAGCGAACAATGCCCAGGCCACTGCGGACACAGCGCTGAACACGGCCAACACCGCGCAGTCCACCGCCAACACCGCACTCACCGCGGCGAACAATGCGCAGGCCACCGCGGATACGGCGCTGACCGCGGCGAACAACGCGGTGGGCACCGCCAATGCCTATACCGATGCCCGCGAAGCGGCGATCCGCACCGACATGGTGGCCGGCGATGCCGCCACCCTGGCCTCGGCCAAGAGCTATACCGATGCCTCCTCGGCGCAGACGCTGTCGGCCTCCAAGGCCTATACCGATGCCAAGTTCGCCGCCTGGAACGACAGCTTCACCCAGTACCAGCAGCAGGTGGACCGCCGCTTCGCGCAGACCGACCGCCGCATCGACCGGCTCGGCGCGATGGGCACGGCGATGACCCAGATGGCGGTGAACGCGGCGATCGGCAACAGCCCGCGCGGGCGGGTGGCGATCGGCGTGGGCGCGCAGGGCGGGCAGGGCGCGGTGTCGATCGGCTACGGCAAGCGGATCGGCGACCGCGGCTCGTTCTCGGCCGGCGTCAGCTTCGGCGGCAACGGCGAATCCTCGGCCGGCGCGGGCTTCGGCTTCGACCTGTACGCCGTCCCGGCCCGGCGACACCCACCGGCGGGGCGGCTTTGGCCGCCCCGCGGCGTTTGCGGTGCCGGCGCGGCCTACATCGACACCAGCCCGATCATCGCCGCGGCGGTGACTGCGCAGGCCAGCAGCACCGAGTACACGCCGCCCAGCACGCCGAACTTCAGCAGCGTCATCGGCCAGCCCTGCGCGTACACCCGCTTCTGCATCAGCAGCAGGTACACCGGCATCCACAGCAGTAGCAGGCCTTCGATCCAGTCGAACACGCCGTTGAGCCAGCTGCCCTCGGGCGCGAAGGTCTCGGCCGGGACGTGCGCCAGCAGCATCAGCAGCAGCGACAGGCACAGGAAGGCGTGGCTGTGCAGGGCCACGATCAGGTGCTCCATGTACAGCCGGCGCTGGAATAGGTAGGCCAACTTCAGCAGCAGCGCGAACACCGGCACCAGCACGAACAGGGTGGACGGGATGGCGCCGAGCACCGCGTCCTTGAACGCGCCGGGATCGTTCTTGAGGTGCGCGATGTTATCGCTGGCGCGACGGGCCTGTTCGTTGAGCCTGTGGTTGGCGAAGCCCGGCAGCCAGCCGATCGCGAGGGGATGCTGCGCGGCATCCCAGCGCTCGCCGTCGATCACCAGCCCGCCGCCCTCGCCTGCTGCCGCTGGCTGTGCGGAGGGGGCGGCCGCCTGCGTGCCAGTGCCAGCAACGGCGGATGCGGCGCGCTGCAGTTGCCGGATACGCGCGCTGGCGGCCTCGCCCACCGCCTGCTCGGCGGTGGCGATCCCGGCCATGCCGAGCGCGGCTGGCGTGCCCTGCATCTGCTTGCGCGCCGCCTCCAGTTCCTGCAGGCGCGCATCGCGCAGGCGCTCCACCTCCTGCACGCTGGTGGCCTGCAGGATCGGGTCGGCGGCGTCCAGCCCGGTGGTGGAGGTGTTCACCTGCACGGTCAGGCGCGCCACGAAGAACGCCAGCACCGCGAGGAAGAAGAACAGCCGGAACGGGGTGACGTAGCGCACCTGGCGCCCGGCCAGGTATTCCAGGGTGAGGAAGCCGGGGCGGGTGAACAGCGGACGCAGGGTGCGCAGGATGCGCGCATCGAAATCGAACACGCTGTCGAGCAGGTCGCCGAACACACTGCCAAGCGGCCGCATCAGGCCCTTCACCGGCTGCCCGCAGGCGTGGCAGTGCGGGCCCAGCAGGGCGACCCCGCAGTTGCGGCAGGACGGCAGCGCGGGCGCCGCGGCGGGCGCGGGATCGTCGGAGGCGGTCATGCCGGTAGAATGGCAGGCCGCGCGGCGCACGCGCCAGTGCGCACCGCCAGACCTCGCCCCCATGCCCTCCACGTTCTCCCACCTCCGCCACGATGCGGCCCTGACCGCGCGCCTGGCCGCGCCGCTGGCGGCCGGACATCTTTCGCACGGGCTGGTCGGCTTCATCGACACCGTCGTCGCCGGCCACCACGGCACCGCCACGCTGGCCAGCGTCTCGATTGGCGCCGCCCTGTTCTGGCTGCCGATGCTGGCGCCGATGGGCACGCTGATGGCGCTGCCGCCGTCGGTGTCGCAGCTGGACGGCGGCGACCGGCGCGACGAGATCGGCCCGCTGTTCCGGCAAGCGCTGTGGCTGGCGGCGCTGCTGGGCGTGCTGCTGTTCGGACTGATGACGCTGCTGCCGCTGGCGCTGCGGCCGATGGGGATCGCGCCCGACATCGTGCCCGGCGCGACCGCCTTCCTGCACGCGATCCGCTGGGGCATCCCCGGTTTCACCCTGTACCTGGCCATGCGCTACCTCAGCGACGGCCTGCACTGGTCGATGCCGACCATGCTGCTGGGCTTCGGCGGCCTGCTGCTGCTGGCGCCGGCGGGCTACGTGCTGACCAACGGCCTGTTCGGCCTGCCCGAGCTGGGTGCCGCCGGCGTGGGCATCGCCTCGGCGCTGATGTTCTGGCTGCAGGCGATCGCGTTCGCGGTGTACCTGGCGCGCGCGCGCCGCTTCGCCGACCTCGGCCTGTTCGCGCGCTGGGACCGGCCGCACGGCAAGACCCTGCGCGGACTGCTGCGCACCGGGCTGCCGATCGGCGTCACTGTCACCATGGAAGGCGGGCTGTTCGTCGCCACCGCGCTACTGATCGGGCGCCTGGGCGAGGTGCCGGCCGCCTCCCACCAGATCGCGCTGAACGTGGCCTCGCTGTGTTTCATGGTGCCGTTCGGGCTGGCCGAGGCCACCACCGTGCGGGTGGGCCACGCGCTCGGCCGCGGCGACCGCGAGGGCGTGCGCCGCGCCGCGTTCGCCGGGTTCGCGCTGGCGCTGGCCACCCAGGCCGGCTCGGCGCTGCTGATGCTGCTGGGCCACCAGGCCATCGCCGGCCTGTACACCACCGACCCGGCGGTGATCGCGTTGGCCGGCAGCCTGCTCCTGTACGCCGCGCTGTTCCAGTTCCCGGACGGCATCCAGGTGGTCTCCGCCGGTGCCCTGCGCGGGCTGAAGGACACCCGGGTGCCGATGTGGCTGGCGGCGCTGGCGTACTGGGGCATCGGCATGCCGGTGGGCGCCGGGCTGGGACTGGCCCTGGGCTGGGGCGCGCCCGGCATGTGGCTGGGCCTGACCGCCGGCCTGAGCATGGCCGCCGTGCTGCTGCTGCGGCGCTTCTTGCGCAGCAGCCGGCGCGTCCCCATTCCCTCGCCTGCGTCGTCGGTCATGGTGACCGATGCCGGATGATTCCCCCCGCTCGCCCCGCTAGCATCCCCTTCCATGCCGCCCGCGCGCGGCATATCCCCCACGGAGCAATGCAATGAACGACCCGCGCCGCCGCGGCCCCATCGCCCGCCTGATCGTCGGCAGCTGGCAGGCCCTCAACTTCACCCGCAGGCTGGTGCTGAACCTGCTGTTCCTGCTGGTCGTGCTGGTGTTGCTGCTGGCGATGCTGGGCAGCGGCCGGCTGGCCCCGCTGCAGTCGCGCACCACCCTGGTGTTCGCGCCGCAGGGACGGCTGGTGGAGCAGTACAGCTGCGATGCCTTCAGCCGCGGGCTGGCCCGCGCCACCCGCAGCAACGACTGCCGCGAGGTGCGCCTGCGCGACGCGCTGCGCGCGCTGGACGCCGCGCGCACCGATGCGCGGATCGAGCGGGTGGCGCTGTCGCTGGACGATCTGCAGCCGTCCGGATTCGCCTCGCTGCACGCCATCGCCGCCAAACTGGCCGCGATCCGCGCCACCGGCAAGCAGGTGGTCGCCTATGGCGACGGCTATTCGCAGGGCCAGTACCTGCTGGCCGCGCAGGCCAGCGAGATCTACCTCGACCCGATGTCGTCCAGCGGGGTGATGCTGGACGGCCTGGCCTCGTACCGCCAGTACTACCGCGAGGCGCTGCAGGACAAGCTGGGCGTGGACATGCACCTGTTCAAGGTCGGCACCTACAAGTCGGCCGCCGAGCCCTACATCTTGGATGCCGCCTCGCCGGCCGCCAAGGAAGCCGACCTGTACTGGATGGGCGACGTATGGCAGCGCGCGCTGGCGGCGATCGGCCGCGCGCGCGGGCTGGACCCGGCGCTGCTGCAGCGCTATGCCGACACCCTGCCGGAGCAGGTGGTGGCCGCCCGCGGCGACCTGGCGCAGCTGGCCCTGCAGCAGAAGCTGGTGACCGCGCTGAAGACCCGCGACGAGGTGGACGCCCTGCTGGCCGAGCGCGGGGTGGCCGATGCCGACGCCGACGGCGGCTTCCGCCAGGTCGCACTGGACACCTACCTGCAGCACCTCGACGGCGCGCTGCCGCAGGCCGATAGCCGCCCGCAGGTGGCGGTGGTGGTGGCCGAGGGCGAGATCGCCGGCGGCAACCTGCCGCCCGGCAAGATCGGCGGCGATTCCACCTCGGCCCTGCTGCGGCAGGCGCGCGACGACGACGACGTGAAGGCGGTGGTGCTGCGGGTCAGTTCGCCCGGCGGCGAGGTGTTCGCCTCCGAGCAGATCCGCCGCGAAGTGGCCGCGCTGAAGGACGCGGGCAAGCCAGTGGTGGTATCGATGGGCGACGTGGCCGCCTCCGGCGGCTACTGGATCAGCATGGACGCCGACCGCATCTACGCCGATCCCTCCACCATCACCGGCTCGATCGGCATCTTCGGCCTGTTCCCCACCATCGACCGCACGCTCGGCAAGATCGGCGTGCACACCGACGGCGTCGGCACCGCGCGCTATGCCGGCGCGTTCGACATCACCCGCCCGCTCGCCCCGGGCGTGGCCGCCACCGTGCAGGCGGTGATCGACAAGGGCTACCGCGACTTCACCGGCAAGGTGGCCAAGGCCCGCGGCAAGAGCATCGAGCAGATCGACGCGGTCGCCCAGGGCCGGGTGTGGAGCGGCGCGCAGGCCAAGGAGCGCGGGCTGGTGGACGCCTTCGGCGGGCTCGATGAGGCCATCGCCGATGCCGCCGCGCGCGCCAAGCTGGGCGCGCGCGAACGCTGGCAGGTGCGCTACGTGGAACCGAGTGCGACCTCGTTCTCGGACTGGCTGGGCGACCTCATGCAGAGCCGCACCGGGCTGGCCCTGCTGCGCACCAGCGGCGCCGGCGACCTGCTGCTGGCCAGCCGCCTGCACGCCCTGCAGCAGGCCGCCCCGCTGCGCTTCGTGCAGACCGCGCTGGAGCGCCGCGGCCCGGCGCGGGTGACGGCGCTGGCCTACTGCTTCTGCGAACCGCGCTGAGCCGCCGCGCGGGCGGCGGGCGGCCTCACTGCGCCGCCTGCTCCGCGGCGCGCGCCTGTTCCGCGGCCTGCGCCTGGGTCTTGTCCACTGCGTCGCGCGCGGCGTCCTTGTAGGCGTTGGCGGTGGCGGTGATCGGCGAGGCCGGCGCGGCCGCCGCCTTCGGCACCGGCGGGCGCTCGGGATCGGGCGGGGTCGGTTCCGAACAGGCCGCCAGCAGGGCGGTGAGGACGAACGGCAGCGACAGGGCGCGCGACATGGCGGTCTCCGGCGACGGGCTTGGCCTATCCTACGCCGGTCGTCGCAACGGAGAGCATCGATGCATTCGCCTCGCTGGAGCCTGCACGGGCAACGCGCGCTGGTGACCGGCGCCAGCGCCGGCATTGGCCTGGCCATCTGCCGCGAACTGCTGGGTCTGGGCGCGCAGGTGCTGATGGTGGCGCGCGATGCCGAGCTGCTGGAGCAGGCGCGCGCCGAGTTGGAGGACGAGTTCCCCGGCCCCGAGGACGCGGTGCTGGCACTGCCGGCCGACGTCACCGACGACGAACAGCGCGCCGAGATCCTCGACTGGGCCGCCGACCAGGGCGGGTTGCACCTGCTGGTCAACAACGCCGGCGGCAACCTCACCCGCCCCGCGCTGGACTACGGCGAGGACCAGTGGCGCGGGATCTTCGAGACCAATCTGTTCTCCGCGTTCGAGCTGTGCCGGCTGGCGCACCCGCTGCTGTCCAAGCACGCGGCATCGAGCATCGTGAACATCGGCAGCGTGTCCGGCCTCACCCACGTGCGCAGCGGCGCGCCCTACGGCATGAGCAAGGCGGCGCTGCACCAGATGACCAAGAACCTCGCGGTCGAATGGGCGGAGGATGGCATCCGGGTGAACGCGGTGGCGCCGTGGTACATCCGCACCCGCCGCACCAGTAACAAGCTGGCCGATCCCGACTACCTGGACGAGGTGCTGCTGCGCACCCCGCTGGGGCGCATCGGCGAACCCGAGGAAGTGGCAGCGGCGGTGGCCTTCCTGTGCCTGCCGGCGGCCAGCTACATCACCGGCGAATGCATCGCGGTGGACGGCGGCTTCCTGCGCTACGGGTTCTGACGCAAACCTCATCGCCCTTCGACAGTCCCCGCATGCTCTATCTCGTCCTGCTCGCCTACCAGCAGCCGCTGGAAGTCATCGATGCCCATCTGGCCGCGCATCGGGCGTTCCTGGCGCGCCATTACGCGTCCGGGCATTTCCTGCTTTCCGGCCCGCAGGAGCCGCGCCAGGGCGGCGCGATCCTGGCCCGGGCGCCCGACCGCGCCACCCTCGAGGCGTGGCTGCGGGAAGACCCGTTCCAGCAGCACGGCGTGGCCGCCTACACGGTGGCCGCCTGGCGCCCAACCCTGCGCGCAGCCACGGTGCCCGTGGCGCTGGCGCCGGAGGCCGCGGTGGCCGGCGGAGAATGAAGCCAACGGGAAGGGGCATCACCACCGTCCTTGGTGGCGACAAGGCATCACGCCAACCTCGCCAGCCACGCACCTGCAGGCGGGTCGCAGGGCCACTCGCGCCGGCAGGCATTCCAGCGCCTGCGCGCTTTCGCCCGCCGGATCACGGACAGTTGGGCGAACTGGAAAGATAGCGAACGCGATTGCCCCCGCTACCGGTACAGGAGATTTCCGCAGCTCCCCAGCACATGCTGGACTTGCCGGTGGAGGCGCCATCCTGGAACAGGATCCCCGACTGACACGTCCACGTGGAACCAGCGATGCCCTCGCCCTTAAGCGACTGTGCGGTCAGGGTATCGAGTTCCGGGTAGTACACGGCATCGGACGCCAGCAGCACCCGTCCCTGCTGCGAAATGCGCGCGAGCTTTCCAAGCTGTACCGATGCAGGACTCCCTGCACGCGGAGCAATAAACGAGACGCTATCGGCACTGACCGTCGCGGATGAACCCCCGAGCGGGAACTCCGCATCCTGGACCGTAACGACACGCGTCACGGCATCGGTTCGGACGCTTGAACCGCTGATATCGAAATCGAAGCCCTTCACGCCGGCGTAGAGAGTGCCCGCGGCCATGACACCCAACAGCAGCAGGCCACCGCGAGTCGTATGAGTCATACAGCCTCCTTCATGGCGTCTCTTGGGAGCCGGCTTCGCTCATAATAGCATGCGCACTCCCTTCGCCTTTCACACCACCGGGCGCCCGCGCACCAGCGCGTCTACCACCGACGGGTCGGCCAGGGTGCTGGTGTCGCCCAGCTGCCCGGGGGCGTTCTCGGCGATCTTGCGCAGGATGCGGCGCATGATCTTGCCGCTGCGGGTCTTGGGCAGGGCCGGGGCGAACTGGATCACGTCGGGGGTGGCGATCGGGCCGATCTCGTGGCGCACCCAGGCCACCAGCTCGGCGCGCAGGGCGTCGCTTTCCTGCTCGCCCGCCACCAGGGTGACATAGGCGTAGATGCCCTGGCCCTTGAGGTCGTGCGGGAAACCCACCACCGCGGCCTCGGCCACCTTCGGGTGCGCCACCAGCGCGCTTTCCACCTCGGCGGTGCCGATGCGGTGGCCGGAGACGTTGATCACGTCGTCCACCCGCCCGGTGATCCAGTAGTCGCCGTCGGCGTCGCGGCGGCAGCCGTCGCCGGTGAAGTAGGTGCCCGGATAGGTCTTGAAGTAGGTGTCGATGAAGCGCTGGTGGTCGCCGTACACCGTGCGCATCTGCCCCGGCCAGGAATCCAGCAGGACCAGGTTGCCCTCGCAGGCGCCGTCCAGCCGCGCGCCGTTGGCATCCACCAGCGCGGCGCGGATGCCGGGCAGCGGGCGGGTGGCCGAGCCGGGCTTGAGGTCGCTGGCGCCGGGCACCGGCGAGATCAGGATGCCGCCGGTCTCGGTCTGCCACCAGGTGTCCACGATCGGGCAGCGTCCCTCGCCCACCACCTCGTAATACCAGCGCCAGGCCTCGGGGTTGATCGGTTCGCCCACGCTGCCCAGCAGGCGCAGCGAGGCGCGCGAGGCGCGCTTCACCGGCGCCTCGCCCTCGCGCATCAGCGCGCGGATCGCGGTCGGCGCGGTGTAGAACACGCTGACGCGGTGGCGGTCCACCACCTGCCAGAAGCGCGAGAAATCCGGATGGTTCGGCACGCCCTCGAACAGCACCTGGGTGCAGGCGTTGGCCAGCGGGCCGTACACGATGTAGCTGTGGCCGGTGACCCAGCCGACGTCGGCGGTGCACCAGTACACGTCGTCCGGCTTGAGGTCGAACACCAGCGCGTGGGTGTGGCTGGCCCAGGCGAGGTAGCCGCCGGTGGTGTGCAGCACGCCCTTCGGCTTGCCGGTGCTGCCGGAGGTGTAGAGGATGAACAGCGGGTCCTCGGCGTTCATGCGCGCCGGCTCGCAGCTGGCAGGCTGGCTGTCCACCACCGCATCGAACCAGCGGTCGCGCGGCATCTGCATGGCGACCGCGGCGCCGGTGTGGCGCACCACCAGCACGGTCTCGACGGAATTCGTGCCGGGCAGCTTCAGGGCCTCGTCCACGTTCGCCTTCAGCGGCACCTTGCGGCCGCCGCGCAGGCCTTCGTCGGCGGTGATGATGAGCTTGCTGGTGCAGTCGGCGATGCGGTCGGCGATCGACTGCGGGGCGAAGCCGCCGAACACCACCATGTGCACCGCGCCGATCCGCGCGCAGGCCAGCATCGCCACCACCGCTTCCGGGATCATCGGCAGGTAGATCGTCACCCGGTCGCCCTTGCCCACGCCGAGGTTGCGCAGCGCGTTCGCCAGTCGGCACACGCGCGCGTGCAGTTCGCGGTAGGTGAGCGCCTGCCCCGGCGCATCGGGGCTGTCCGGCTCGAAGATCAGCGCGACCTTGTCGCCGTGCGCGTCGAGGTGGCGGTCCAGGCAGTTCACGCTGGCGTTCAATTCGCCGTCGGCGTACCAGCGGATGCGGAAGTCCTTGAGGTCGAAGCTGACGTCCTTGATCGCGGTGGGGAAGCGGTACCAGTCCAGCCGCCGCGCCACCCCGGCCCAGAACGCGTCCGGGTCCTGCCCGGCCTGCGCCTCGGCACGCGCCAGCGCCTCGCGGGGGGTATTGGCCTGGGCCGCGAATGCGGCATCCACCGGGTACAGGTCGCTCATCCTTCCGTTCTCCTGCAGGCGCATGCGCGGCCGCCCGCGCGGGGGTTTCGAGTGTGCCGCAGGCGGCGGCCCGCGGGGTTGGGCGAATGTTAAACCGCGTGCAGCCACCGCCGGGTCGCCGCGGTGGGCTGACTTCCTGCACTGGATCGCAACATTCGCCGGCGCACGATAGGCGGGTCTCCACACCCACGAGCCGCCCCATGCCCTCCGTTTCCCTCCGCCGTACCCCGCTGGCGATCGCCACCCTGTGCGCCGTCGCCGGCCTGACCCTGGCCGCCTGCAAGCCCGCCGAGGCCCCCAAGGCCGCCGCCACGCCGCAGGCCGCGGCCGCCCCGGCCGCGACCCCGTCGATCGGCATCGACCTCGCCGGCATGGACAAGTCGGTGGCGCCGGGCGACGACTTCTACGCCTACGCCAACGGCACCTGGCAGAAGACCGCCGAGATCCCGGCCGACCGCAGCAGCACCGGCGTGTTCTACACCGTGTTCGAGAAGGCCGAGAAGCGCCTGGCCGACCTCGTGCAGGGCCTGCAGAAGCAGGACCCGGCCGCCGGCAGCAACGAGCGCAAGATCGCCGACTACTACGCCGCCTACATGGACGAGGCCGGCATCGAGGGCCGCGGTCTGGCGCCGTTGCAGCCGACCCTGGACGCGATCGCCCAGATCAACGACCGCAAGGCGCTCTCGGCCTACCTGGGCGGCACCCTGCGCGCCGACGTGGACCCGATCAACGCCACCAACTACTACACCGAGAACCTGTTCGGCCTGTTCGTGGCCGCCGGCCTGGACGACCCCAGCAAGAACGTCGGCTACCTGCTGCAGGGTGGCCTGGGCATGCCCGACCGCGAGTACTACCTGTCGTCCGACCCGGCGATGGCCAAGAACCGCGAGGCCTACAAGGCCTACATCGCGGCCCTGCTGAAGCAGGCGGGCACCGCCGATGCCGACAAGCAGGCCAAGGCGATCTTCGACCTGGAAATGCAGATCGCCAAGGCGCAGGCCAGCGTGGTCGATACCCAGGACATCCATAAGGCCAACAACCCGTGGCCCACCGCCGAGCTCGGCAAGCGCGCGCCGGGCATCGATTGGCCGGCCTTCCTCGAGGCCGCGCAGCTGTCCGCGCAGCCGACCCTGGTGGCGTGGCAGCCGGAGGCGGTGAAGAAGCTGTCGGCGCTGGTCGCCAGCGCGCCGCTGCCGGTGTGGAAGGACTACCTGCGCTTCCACGCGATCAGCCACAACGCCTCGCTGCTGCCCAAGGCCTACGCCGACCTGCGCTTCGGCTTCTACGGCACCCAGCTGTCCGGCACCACCCAGCAGCGCGACCGCTGGAAGCGCGCGCTGGCCGCCACCAACGACGCGCTCGGCGACGCCATCGGCCAGCTGTACGTGAAGCAGTACTTCCCGGCCAGCTCCAAGGCGGAGGTGGAGGCGATGGTGGCCAACATCCTGGCCGCGTTCCGCGACGGCGTGGACCAGCTCACCTGGATGAGCCCGCAGACCAAGGCCGAGGCCAAGCAGAAGGCCGAGAGCATGCGGGTGATGGTCGGCTACCCCGACCACTGGCGCGACTATGCCTCGCTGGAAGTGAAGCCGGACGACGCCCTCGGCAACGCCCAGCGCGCGGCGCTGGCCGAATACCGCCACCAGCTGGCCAAGCTGG
>JBKBXH010000009.1:0-13655 GCA_046313655.1 Thermomonas sp.
CGGCGCCATCCCGCGCAGCTGCGCGACCACCGCCAGCACCTCCGGCAGGAACGCCGGCTCGTTGCGCTGGCCGCGGTGGGCGACGCCCGGCTGGTCGGGGCTGTCGGTTTCCAGCAGCAACTGCTCCAGCGGCATGCCCGCCACGATCCGGCGCAGGCGTTGTGCGCGGTCGTAGGTCACCGGTCCGCCGATGCCGAGCAGGAAGCCGAGCCGGTGCAACTGCGCGGCCTGCTCGGGGCTGCCGGAAAAGCTGTGCACCACCCCGCGCAGCCCGCCGATGCGGCGCAGCGCGGCGATCACCGCATCCACCGCGCGCCGCGCGTGCACGATCACCGGCAGATCGAACTCCCGCGCCAGCCGCAGCTGGCCCTCGAAGTAGTCCTGCTGCGCCTGCGCGTCCAGGCCGGGGACGAAGAAATCCAGCCCGCATTCGCCTACCGCGTGCGGACGTTCGCGCGCGATCCAGTCGCGCAACAGCGGCAGGTGTTCGGGGCGGTGGCGGTCGAGGAACATCGGGTGCAGGCCGTAGGCCGGGAACAAGCCGGGGCGGGCCGCGCAGACCGCGCGCAGCGCTGGCCAGCCGTCGGCGGCGACCGCCGGCACCATCTGCATGGTCACTCCGGCCGCGCGCGCGCGCTGCCAGGCGGCATCGCGGTCAGCGTCGAATTCGGCCGCGTCGAAATGGCTGTGGCTATCGACCAGCCACATGCTCAGCGCCCGGCATGACGGGCGGCCGCCGCCTCGTCCGGCGCGGCGGGCTTCTTCCAGCGCGCCAGCAGCAGGGTGGCCAGGCCCAGCAGCAGTTCGTCCGCGAACGGAATGAAATCCGGCACCGCCAGGTCGAGCAGGAACAGGATCGCGCTGAGCAGGAACAGGCGCGGGAAGCTCAGCTTTCCCAGCCAGCGCAGCAACGGGGCGAGCAGGAGGTGGCGCATGCCGGCACGCTAGCACGGCGGGTGCTGAATGCGGCGCTCATCAAGCTGAACGTATCCCGCCACGGTGGCGGCGCGCATACTGGTTGCTCGGGGCCGATTCAGATTCGCCGTGCTGCAATCGGCCACGCCTCAGGGGGCCTTTCCACTTCAACTCATGCGGGAGCCGAACATGTCCAAGAACACCACCCTCGCCATCGCCGTCGCGGCCGCCCTGGTGGTCGGCGGCGTCGCCGTCGCCGGCTACATGAACAGCCGCAAGCCGCAGGCCCAGGAGGCCGTCGCCGGCGCCCCGGCCGGCAGCCTGCCGCAGGTGGGCGCCAACGGCGAGCCGCTGCCGGCCGGCAATGCCATCCCGGCCTCCGCCGCGCCGCGGCTGGACTATGCCGATGTGCTGGACGTCAAGCCGGTGACCGCCAGCGAGCCGCTGTACGCCAGCGTGGTACGCAGCGAGCCGATCCGCGAGACCAATACCGTCAACACCCCGCGCGAGGTGTGCGAGGACGTGGTGGTGCAGGAGCGCCTGCCGGAGCGCGACGGCAACGTCGGCGGCACCGTGGTCGGCGCGCTGGTCGGCGGCTTGGTCGGCAACCAGATCGGCAAGGGCGACGGCCGCAAGCTGGCGACTGTGGCCGGTGCCGTGGCGGGTGGCTATGCCGGGCGTGAAATCGACAAGCGTCACGAAGGCGGCAAGGTGGTGAATCGCACCGAGCGCCAGTGCCACACCGTCACCGGCACCTCCACCAACGAGCGCACGGTCGGCTGGAACGTCACCTACCGCAAGCCCGATGGCAGCACCGGCCAGATGCGCATGGACAGCAAGCCGGGCACCCGCATCGCGCTGGGCGACGGCAGCAAGACCGTCGGCTACGACGTGACCTACCGCTACAACGGCGAACAGCACACGGTGCGCATGGACAGCAAGCCCGGCGCGCAGCTGCCGGTGATCGACGGCCGCGTGGTCACCCAGACCGCCGCCGCCGACGGCGCGACCATGCGCTGACGCCGCATCCGCAAGCGGATTGCATGCGGGGCCGGAGGGATCTCCGGCCCCGTTTTGCATGGGCCGGCGAAACGCACGCCGGGGATGGCGGGATCGACGATCCGCAGGGAAAACCTGGTCGGATCGCACGTACCGGCTGTACGGGCCGCAAGATTACAATGGCGGTTCGTCCATCCTGACCGTCAACCCGCCATGGCCCTGCACCCCTACGACCTGTACGACGTCCGTTCCATGCTCAGCGAAGAAGAGCGTGCAGTGCAGGACACCGTGGCGCGCTTCACCGACGAGAAAGTGCTGCCGATCATCGGCGAGTGCTTCGACGCCGGCCGCTTTCCGAAGGAGCTGGTGCCCGAGATCGCCGCGCTCGGCCTGCTGGGGTCCTCGCTGCCGGAGAAGTACGGCTGCGCCGGCCTGAACTCGGTCAGCTACGGCCTGATCTGCCAGGAGCTGGAGCGCGGTGATTCCGGCATCCGCAGCTTCGTGTCCGTGCAGAGCTCGCTGTGCATGTACCCGATCTACGCCTACGGCAGCGAGGAGCAGCGCCAGCGTTGGCTGCCCGGCATGGCCGCGGGCGAGGTGATCGGCTGCTTCGGCCTGACCGAGCCGCACGGCGGCTCCGACCCGGCCAACATGAAGACCAACGCGCGCCGCGACGGCGGCGACTGGGTGATCAACGGCTCCAAGATGTGGATCACCAACGGCAACCTGGCCGACATCGCTATCGTGTGGGCGCAGACCGACGAGGGCATCCAGGGCTTCATCGTCGAGAAGGGCATGCCCGGTTTCGCCGCGCAGGAGATCAAGCACAAGATGAGCCTGCGCGCCTCGGTCACCAGCGCGCTGTTCTTCGACAACGTGCGCGTGCCGGACGCCAACCGCCTGCCCAACGTGAAGGGCCTGAAGGGCCCGCTGGGCTGCCTCACCCAGGCCCGCTACGGCATCACCTGGGGGCCCATCGGCGCCGCCATCGCCTGCCTCGACGAGGCGCTACGCTACAGCAAGGAGCGCGTCCTGTTCGGGCGCCCGGTGGCCGCCACCCAGGCCGCGCAGCTGAAGCTGGCCGACATGGCCCGCCGCATCACCCTGGCCCAGCTGCTGTCGCTGCAGCTGGGACGCCTGAAGGACGCCGGCACCATGCAGCCCACCCAGGTGTCGCTGGCGAAGTGGAACAACGTGCGCATGGCCATCGACATCGCCCGCAAGGCGCGTGATCTGCTGGGCGGCGCCGGCATCACCACCGAGCACTGCCCGATCCGGCATGCGCTGAACCTCGAATCGGTCATCACCTACGAAGGCACCGAGACCGTGCACGAGCTGGTGGTCGGCCGCGAGCTGACCGGCATCAACGCATTCTGAGCCACGGCCCGCGCCAGGCGCGGGCCGTGCTGCGTGCTTCCCATCGGCACGGCCCGGGGTGCGCCTGCGGGCGGTGCGCCCATCGAGCCTATCCGCATGTTCGCCACCGTTCCCAACCCCATCCCGGCTCGCATGAAGGGCCTCAATCGCGCCGAAATCTGCGACGTCAACTTCCAGGAGTTCGTGCGTGGCTGGAACGGGAACGCCCAGCCCAAGCCGGCGCCGGACGAGCCCATCCTAGACGGCAGCGCGCTGGATGCCCGCGGCTTCCGCGAGCTGTTCGAATCGCAGCTGATCAGCCGCCACCTCGACCTGATGGCGCGCGTGCTGCGGGTGCAGAACAAGGTCTTCTACACCATCGGCAGCAGCGGCCATGAAGGCAACGCGATGGTCGCGCGCGCCACCCGGCATACCGACCCGGCGTTCCTGCACTACCGCAGCGGCGGCTTCATGGCCGAGCGCTTCCGCAAGCTGCCCATCTTTGAAGGCCAACGCCTGGACCCGATCATGGATTCCGCGCTGAGCTTCGCCGCCAGTGCGGAAGACCCGGCCAGCGGCGGCCGCCACAAGGTGTGGGGCAGCAAGCCGCTGTGGGTGCTACCGCAGACCTCGACGATTGCCTCGCACCTGCCGAAGGCGCTGGGTACCGCGATCGCGATCGAGGCCGCCAAGCGCCTCGGCACCGGCCTGCCGGTGCCGGATGATTCCATCGCCATCTGCTCGTTCGGCGATGCCTCGGCCAACCACGCCACAGCGCAGACCGCGTTCAACGCGGCCAGCTGGACGGCCTACCAGAAGCTGCCGGCGCCGGTGCTGTACGTCTGCGAGGACAACGGCATCGGCATCTCGGTGAAGACTCCGACCGGCTGGATCGCGGAGAGCTTCCGCCACCGCCCCGACCTCGACTACTTCTTCGCCGACGGCCTCGACCTCGCCGCCGGCTACGGCGACGTGCTGCGCGCCGTGGAGCATTGCCGCCGCACCCGTCGCCCGACCTTCCTGCACCTGCGCACCCAACGCATCATGGGCCACGCCGGCACCGACTTCGAGATCGAATGGCGCAGCATTGAGGAGCTGTGCGCGGTGGAGGCGGGCGATCCGCTGCTGCGTTCGGCCGCGATCGCGCTGGAATCGGGGGCGATGACGAAGGACGAGATCCTCGCGCTGTACGAGGACACCCGTCGCAAGTGCTTCGCCGCCGCCGAGGACGCTGACCGCCGCCCGCGCATCGAGACGCTGGAGCACGTGATGCGCCCGCTGGCGCCGTACACGCCGGACAAGGTGCAGGCCGAGGCCACCCGCGCGCCATCGCATGAGGCCCGCATCAAGGCCTTCGGTGGCGAGGACAAGCTGCCCGAGAAGCAAGCGCCGAGGCATCTGGCCATCCAGATCAATCAGGCATTGCACGACCTGTTCGCCAAGTACCCGGAAACGCTGCTGTTCGGTGAGGACGTGGCCCAGAAGGGCGGCGTGTACACGGTCACCAAGGGCCTGCACAAGGCGTTCGGCAGCAAGCGCGTGTTCAACACGCTGCTGGACGAGACCATGATCCTGGGCATGGCGCAGGGCTTCGCCAACATGGGCCTGCTGCCGATCCCCGAGATCCAGTACCTGGCCTACCTGCACAACGCCATCGACCAGTTGCGCGGCGAGGCCTGCTCGCTGCAGTTCTTCAGCAACGACCAGTTCCGCAACCCGATGGTAGTGCGCATCGCCGGCCTGGGCTACCAGCGCGGCTTCGGCGGGCATTTCCACAACGACAACTCGGTGACCGCGCTGCGCGACATCCCGGGCCTGGTGGTGGGCTGCCCGTCGCGCGGCGACGACGCCGCGATGATGCTGCGCACGCTGGCGGCGCTGGCGAAGGTGGACGGCCGCGTCACCGCCTTCCTCGAACCCATCGCGCTGTACATGACCAAGGACCTATACGAGGCGGGCGACGGCCAGTGGCTGACCGAGTACCCGGCGCCCGACCAGGCGCTGGTGCCGGGCGAGGAGCGCGTCTACAACCCGGATGCCACCGACTGCGTGATCTTCAGCTTCGGCAACGGTATGCCGATGAGCCTGCGCGCGGCGCGCGAGATCGAGAAGAAGCACGGCTGGAAGGTGCGGGTGGTGGACCTGCGCTGGCTGGTGCCGCTGAACTACGCCGCGATCGCCAGGCACGCCGGCGAATGCGAGCGCATCCTCATCGTCGATGAAGGCCGCTTCAGCGCCGGCATCGGCGAGGGCGTGATCACCGCGATCACGGAGGCCGGCTTCGGCGGCAAGCCGCTCAAGCGCGTGGTCGGCGCGGATACCTATACCCCGCTGGCCGGCGCAGCCTTCCTGGTGATCCCGAAGGACGGGGACATCCTCGCCGCCGCCGACGCCCTGGCGCGGTGAGCGCGCCAGCGCGGCGGCGTGGGCGCTAGCCGAGCGCGAAGGCCAGCGCCGCCGCGAAGGCCAGGGTGGACAGGCCCATCACGCTCAGCAGCATGCCGCGCAGGCTGCGTCCGCGCGCCCACATCCAGATCCCGGACAGCCCAAGCAGCAGCATGCCGATGGCGAAGCTGTCGGCCAGCAGGCGCCAGGGCAGCCCGCCGCCCACGGCCTTATGCAGGCGGTTGAATGCGGCCAGCGGCGAATGCTGGCTGTACTTGAGCAGGGCGCGGTCGCTGCCCGGCGCGTATTCCAGCGCCCACGACGTGCGCGCCGTGCCGCCGCTGAGCGACCACTTCGGCGCCGGCTTGCCATCGCCGGTGGCGCCGGGCCCGCCCCTGCGGATCAGCTGCGCTTCCAGCCCGCGGGTGTCCCGCAGCCACAGCGACAGCTGCTCCGGGGTGGCGCGGGCGCTGGCCGGGATCGCCAGCGAGACGCGCGCGGTTTCCCGGCTGTCGCCCTGCGGCCAGGCGCCTTCGCCCATGCGGTGGTTCAGCACCAGCCCGGTGGCGCCGTACAGGATCGCCGCCAGCGCGCCCCAGGCGCCGATCCACAAATGCAGCTGGCGGATGAAGCGATGCAGCGTGCCGCGCCGGCGCGGCGGGGAAGCGTTGGCGTGCATGGGCGGTCAGAAGCGCAGGTTGAGGCTGACCCAGGCGCTGCGCGGCGCGCCGGGGCTGAGGTTGTTGTTGCTGTTGGCGCTTGCGAAGTAGCGCACGTTGCCTAGGTTCTCCACGTTGAGCTGCACTTGAACCTTGGGCGAGAGCGTCCAGTACAGCGCGGCGTCCACCCGGGTGAACGCGGGCAGCGTCACCTGGTTGTCCACGCTGGCGAAGATCGCGCCGCGGTGGATGACGCCGAGCCCGACGCCCACGCGTTCGTTGAAGTCGTAGCGGTTCCACAGCGAGGCGGAATGGCGCGGCAGCTGCGCCAGCCGGTTGCCCTTGACCGCGCTGGCCGACTGGGTGGCGGTGATCTCGCCGTCCTGCCACGCATAGCCGCCCATCACCTGCCAGCGTGCGTTCACCCGGCCGGCCAGGCCCAGTTCGACGCCCTGGCTGTACTGGCCGTCGACCAGGATCAGGCGCGCGGGGTCGTTGGGGTCGGTCACCGCCACGTTGCTGCGGTCCAGCCGGTACACCGCGATGCTGGCCTGCAGGTCGCGCCGGATGTCCCACTTGGCGCCCAGTTCGCGGTTGCGGAAGCGCTCCGGCTTCAGCGCGGCATTGCTGGCGTTGAGCGAGGCCAGCTGGTCGCCGGCGCGCGGCTGGAAGGCGTTGCTGAGGCTGGCGTACAGCGCCACGTCGGTGCGCGGCTTGAACACCAGCCCGGCGCGCGGCGAGAGCATCCCGTCGTCGCTGTGCAGCCACTGCCCGTTGCGGTTGTTGCGCAGGTCCACCCGGAACGCGTCGTAGCGTAGGCCCAGGATCGCCTGCCAGCGCGGCGAGAATTCGATCTGGTCCTGCACGTACACGGCCGCGGTGCGCGCGATGCCGTGGTTGTCGGCGTCGGTCGCGCTCTGCTGGAAGGTCACCGGCACGTCCACGTTCGGGCTGGCCACCGGCACCACGTTGGTGCCCGGCGCGAAGTAGCCGGTCTGGCGGAAGTTGTCGGTCACCTGGCGCCCGAGCTCGGCCCCGGCCAGTACGGTATGCCGCAGCGCGCCGCCCTCCACGTCCCAGACCAGGTCGGTCTGGTTGAACAGGTTGCGGCGGCGGGTGGCGTTGCGGTAGGCCGCCAGCGTCACCGTGCTTCCATCGGCGCTGACCGCGCCCGGGAACACGTTCTGGTAGTACTTGTCGTAGTCGGCCCAGCGCAGGTGGTTGCGCAGGCGCAGGCTGTCGCTGAAGGCGTGCTCCAGCGTGGCGTCGAAGGCGTCCACGTCGGCTTCGGTGCGGCTCAGGCGCGGGTTGCCGAAGAAGGTGGAGGGCGCGGTCTCCAGCGGCCGGCCCTGGTAGGAGGGCACGCCGCGGTCGGCGGTGCGGTCGTCGTGGAAGCGTTCGTAGGACAGCACCACCCGGGTCGCGGCGCCGAGGTCGAAGTTCAGCGACGGGTTGATCCCGTGGCGCTTCAGATACACGTCGTCGCGGAAGCTGCCGGAATCCTCGGCCATCGCGTTGACCCGGAAGCCGGCGCTCTCGCCGAAGCCCTGGCCGAAATCCACGGTCGCGCGCCGGCGCAGGTCCGAGCCGAACTGCAGGGTCGCGCTGCGGTGGTTCATGCCGTCGGCCAGCCGGGTGACGCGGTTGATCACACCGCCGCTGCCGCCGCGCCCGAAGATCATCGCGCTCGGGCCTTTCAGCGCCTCCACCCGCTCCAGGTTGTAGGTGTCGCGGAAGTACTGCACGTCGTCGCGGATGCCGTCCACGTAGAAATCGCCGGTGGAACTGATGCCGCGCATCACCGGGGTGTCGCGGTTGCCTTCACCCTGCGCGGTGCCAACGCCCGGCATGTAGCGGAAGGTCTCGTTGAGGCTGCTCACGCCCTGGTCGGCCACCAGCTTGTCGGTGACCACGGTGACCGCCTGCGGCACGTCCAGCAGCGGGGTGTCGGTCTTGGTCGCGCCGCGGGTGGTGCGCGCCTGGTAGTCCGGCAGGTAGCGCTGGCCGACCACGATCACCGCGTCGATGTCCTTGGCCGGATCGCGCTTTTCCGGATCCGCCGGGGCGTCCGCCGCGCGCGCGGCCGGGGCGAGGGCGACGCCGAGGGCGAGCGCCAGGGCGGCACGCGGGAGAGGGGGCAGGGGGCGGTGCGTGGGCATCGGGTCCTCGGGAAAACGGGGAAGGGCGGCGCGGGGCCGCGATGCGCGCATGATAATGCGAACAATTCGCATTTACAACAAAAGGCGGCACGCCACACCCAGCGGCCAACGCCGGCCGGGTGGTGCAGCAAGGAGGTGCGCGCGGCGGACGCAGGCGCGCCGTTGCCGGGGTGATGGGATGCGCAGGGCCGCCCGCTGCGCGGGCCGGGAGGTCAGCGATCGTCGCGGACGTACACGCCGCCGTCTTCCACCTTCACCGGGAACTTGGCTACCGGCGTGTAGGCGGGCGCGCACAGGGCGCGGCCGTCGCGCACGTCGAAGCGGGCGCCGTGCAGCACGCATTCCACGTCGCCGTTGGCGGCGTCGAAATGGCCGGCGGACAGTTCGAAGTCCTCGTGCGAGCAGCGGTCTTCCAGCGCGTACAGGGTGCCGTCGAGGTTGAACACCGCGATCGGCGTGCCGGTGGTGTCGTCGAACGCGGTCTTCATCTCGCCCGGCAGCAGTTCCGCGGTGGTGCAGACGAAGGTCCAGGCCGCGCTCATGCCGCGGCCTCCGCGCGCAGCGGTTTCTCCAGCACCTCGAAGCGCAGGTCGTCGCGGCGCGGCAGGCCGAAGCGCGCATCGCCGTAGGGGAACGGCTTGAACACGCCGGTGCGGCGGTAGCCGCGGCGTTCGTAGAAGGCGATCAGTTCCGCGCGCACGTCGATCACGGTCATGCGCATGACCGGCAGGCCCCATTCGTCGCGGGCGATGCGCTCGCACTCGGCCAGCACCTGCTTGCCGATGCCGCCGCGCTGCAGGGCGGGGTCCACCGCGAACATCCCGAAATAGCCGGTGCCGTCGTCCTCGGTCACGTGGGCGCAGGCCAGCAGGCGGCCGTCCTGTTCCAGCACCGGCACCACGCTGCGCGGGCGCGCGAGGTCGGCGGCCAGCACCTCCGGGTCGATCCGGTTGCCGTCCAGCAGGTCGGCTTCGGTGGTCCAGCCGGCGCGGCTGGCGTCGCCGCGATAGGCGCGGGTCACCAGGTCCACCAGTGCCGGGATGTCATCGTGGGTAGCGCGGCGCAGCGCCGCAGCGGAAGGCAGGCTCATGCCGATATGCTAGCGCGCGGTGCCCGCGCGCGGGTCAGCCGGGCGGCGGGACGTCGCTCTCCGGCAGGGCCAAAAAAGCCCAGAACGGCACGTTGCGCTGCTGCCAGTCCACCGTCGCCACGTCGAGGATGTCCAGCAGGGTGTCGAAGCTGGTTTCGTCGGCATCGCGCAGGTCCCCGGCGTTCGCCAGCAGCAGCGCATAGCCGGGTGCCGGCAGCCACGACAGGTCGCGCAGGCGGTCGCTGAGGGCGTCCCAGTTATGGCCGCCGGGCGGCATCGCCAGCGCGTCCTGCAGCCGCGCCAGCAGCGCGTCCTTGCCGTCGCAGTCGCGCAGGTCGATCCGCCGCAGCAGCAGGTCGGCATCCAGCGCCGAGGCCGCCAGCGCGTCCAGGTCGTCGCCGGTGACGAAGAACACGCCGGCCTGGCGCGGGTCGTCCAGGGCGAGGGTGAAGGCGTCGTCGTCGGTGGTCATGGGCGGTCCTTGCGCGCGGGATCAGGGCACGTCGAAGCGGCGGAAGCTCGCGTAGTGGTCGTCGGTGTAATACCACTCGCGCGGCGGGGTGCCGCCGGTGACGATCCGGCGCGTGCCGCGGTTGCGCACGCCGGGGGTGGGCACGGTGCATTCGTGGTACCAGCCGCGCGGCTGGCGCGGCAGGTGGCCTTCGTAATTGCCGAACACGCTGCCGTCCTGCGCATGCGGGAACGGGCCGCCGCGCTGGATCAGGGCGACGGCGGCGCGCGCCTCCGCCGGCAGGAAGGCGGGCAGGGCGGGGCCATCGCTGCGCGCGGCGGCGGCCGTGGGCACGGCGATGGGCGCGTTGCCCGTGCCGGGCAGCCCATGCCGCCAGGCGAGCCCCACCAGGGCGGCCAGCAGCAGCCAGGCGACGGGGGAATTCAGCCGCACCGGGAGGACGGGATGCCGGACATGCCCGGCAGCATGGCGCGCGTCGCGGGTGCAGGCAAGCGATCGCCGTCATGTGCCGGCATCGTGGTCACTCCGGCACGCGGTCGGTGCGCAGCACCGGGTAGTGGTCATAGCCCGCGTCCCAGGCCGGGTGGCGGCGATAGAAGAAGTCCAGCCGCGCGCGCTGGCTCTTGGCGAACTCGGGGTCGTCCTTCAGCTTCTGCTCGAAGGCGGCCTTCAGCGCCGGGTCGCGCGCCAGCATCAGCCGCGCCTGCTCCTCGGCGACATAGCCTTCCATGTATTCCTTGCGCTCGAAGCTGTTGTTGAATAGCCCCCAGGCCGCCATCGAATCCGGCGCCTGCGGTTCCAGGATCGCCATCAGCAGGCGCGCCTTCGGCTGCGCGATCGGCACGAACAGCGCGCCGGCGCCGAGATCGACGCTGGCCGGCGCCCACGCCCCGGACAGGGTGGTGCGCTGGTGCCCTTCCATCGGCGTGGCGGAGAACGCCACCTTGTCGGCGTTGAAGGCCTGCACCGGCGCCTGCGCCAGCGGGGCGGCGAGGGTGCGGAAGTCGATCCCGTGCAGGCGCAGCAGCGCGCCCACCTGCGCGGCGTATTCGGCCGGCACCAGGTAGCCGCCCCGCGGCGCGTCCACGCTGGTCGCCGGCACGATGGTGTCGCGCAGCGGCAGCATCCACAGCTGCGGCGTGGTTTCGTCGTACACCGTCATCTCACCGCCGGAGATGTCCGAGTGCACGCGCTTGTAGGCATAGCCGAGGAAGTCGATCACCCGCTTGTCCTCGGTGGTGCGGTAGTCCAGCGCCACCGGAGTGCCGCCCAGCTGGCGGGCGCGGGCATCCGCCTGCGCGGCCAGCGCGCTCCACTGCGCGCCGTTCTCCGCCACCAGCTGCAGGGCGTCCAGCACCGCGTTGTAGGTGGCGCGCACGCGCGCCGGATAGGGCTTCCAGGAATGGGTCTCCACCAGCATCACCAGCCGGTTGCGCAGCGGGAAATAGCTGCTGGAGAAGCGCGGCGGGTACGCGCTTTCCACGAAGCCGCTGGACGGGTCGTCCTCGCGCACGAAGCTGGGATAGAAACCCACCGGCAGCGAGCCCTGCGCCTTCAGGCGCGCGAGGATGCCGTCCTTGAGCGCGCGCCCGGCCGCGCGCAGCGCCTCGTCGCCCACGTTCACCGGCTCGCCGGTGACGGAGATGTCGTGGCGGAACTTGGCGCCGTCGGTGACGTGCAGGTCGAGCGTGGCCAGCGGGTCCCACTGGTTGACCAGCCCCAGCATCGCCTGCATCTCCGGCGCATCGGCCTTCACGTAGTCGCGGTTGAGGTTGATGCGCTGGGCGGTGACCCGGAAGCCCATCTGCTCCGGGCCGCGCTGGTTCGGGCGGTTCCAGGCGCGGAAGTTCTCGTGGCCGTCCACGTTGAACACCGGCACGAACAGCAGCACCACGCGGTCGAGCAGGCGCTGGCCCGGCGTGTCCAGCTTGCCCTCCAGCAGGTCACGCGCCAGCGCGAAGCCGGCGTCCTTGCCGTCGATCTCGCCGGCGTGGATGCCGCCCTGCACCAGCACCACCGGCAACCCGCGCGCGCGCGCGTCCTCCGTCGTCAGCGCGCCGCTGGTGGAGATCGCCAGCGCCTTCATCGGCCGCCCCTGCGGGGTGGTGCCGAAGTCGAAGCAGCGCACCGCTTTCGGGAAGGCCTGCTGGTAGGCAGCGCACAGCGCGACCACCTCGTCGTAGCGGCCGGTCTGCTGGTAGCCGCTGCGCTCGGCCACGGTGGACAGCGCAGGGCGCGCGGCCATGCCCGGCAGGCAGGCGGCCAGCAGGGCGAGGGCGAGCGAATGGCGGCGGATCGCGCGGATCATGGGCAGTCTCCGGTGGGCCGCGCGATGGTAGCCCAGCGTGGCCCGCGCATGCCCCCTGCCCAAGGGCACGGGGCACGTAGCGGCGGCTATGGGAAAATCCGGGCCTCCCTCCCGCGCCCATCCCGCGAGCCCGCCATGTCCAACGTCCTGTACTACGCCCCCGGTGCCGCCAGTTTCCTCGTCCATTGGCTGTTGATCGAAACCGGCCTGCCGCACGAACTGCACCTGGTGGACACCGCCAGCAAGGCGCAGAAGTCGCCCGAATACCTGGCGCTGAACCCGAACGGCGTGGTGCCCACCCTGGTGCTGGACGGCAAGCCGCAGTACGAGGCGGCCGCGCTGGCGATGCTGCTGGCCGAGCGCCACCCGCAGGCCGGCCTGGCCCCGGCCGCGGATGATCCGCGCCGCGCCGACTACCTGCAGTGGATGTTCAACCTCGCCAACATGGTGCAGCCGCTGTTCCGGCAGTGGTGGTACCCCCACGAACCGGCGGGCGAGGCGCAGGCCGAGGCGGTGCGCAGCCACTGCGCCGCGCGCATCGAGGCGCAGTGGGACCGGATCGACGCGCATCTGGCCGCGCACGGTCCGCACCTGCTGGGCGAGGCCGTGAGCGTGGCCGATTTCTACCTGGTGATGTTGATGCGCTGGTCGCGCAACATGCCGCGCCCGGCCACCGAGTGGCCACGGCTGGCGGCGCTGGCGCAGCGCCTGAAGGCGCGGCCCTCGTTCGCGCAGCTGTACCAGCGCGAAGGCCTCAGCGAGTGGGCCTGAGCGGGCGGAGCTGAGCGATGTCGGCCACTCTCGCCATCGTGCTCGCCACCGTGCTGGTGAGCTGGCGCGCGTTCGGCGATCCGCGCCTGCTCGACCGCCTGCTGCTGTGGCCGCCGGCGTTGGCGCGCAACCGCCAGTACGAGCGCCTGCTCACCTACGGCTTCGTGCATGCGGACTGGGCGCACCTGCTGTTCAACATGATCACCCTGTGGTCGTTCGGCAGCACGGTCGAGCGCGTGTTCGCGGGCTGGATCGGCACCGGCGGCTTCGTGCTGTTCTACCTGTCGGCGATCGTGGTGGCGATCCTGCCCACCTACCTCGCGCACCAGCGCGACCCGAATTACCGCAGCCTCGGCGCGTCCGGCGGGGTGTCGGCGGTGCTGTTCGCGGCGATCCTGTTCGACCCCTGGAGCAAGCTGATCATCTTCCCGATCCCGCTGCCGGTGCCGGCGTTCCTGTTCGCCGTGCTGTACGTTGGCTACAGCCTGTGGATGGACCGGCGCGGGCAGGGCAACGTCAACCACAGCGCGCACCTGTGGGG
>JBKBXH010000010.1:0-13381 GCA_046313655.1 Thermomonas sp.
CTGAAGGGCAAGGTCAAGGGCAAGGTGGTGGTGATCACCGGCGGTTCCTCGGGGATCGGGCTGGCCACCGCGGAGAAGGTGGCGGCGGCGGGCGCGACCACCGTCATCGTGGCGCGCGGCGAGGAGGAGCTGTTCAAGGCGCGCGACGCGATGAAGGCCGCCGGCGGCAAGGTGTTCGCCTACACCGCCGACCTCGCGGACATGGCCGACTGCGACCGCCTGGTGGCGACCGTGCTCAAGGAGCACGGGCACGTGGACATCCTGGTCAACAACGCCGGGCGTTCGATCCGGCGCTCGATCGAGCTCAGCTACGACCGCTTCCACGACTTCGAGCGCACCATGCAGCTGAACTACTTCGGCAGCCTGCGCCTGATCATGGGCTTCATGCCGTCGATGACCCACCGCCGCAAGGGCCACATCATCAACATCAGCTCGATCGGCGTGCTGGCGAATTCGCCGCGGTTCTCCGCCTACGTCGCCAGCAAGGCCGCGCTGGACGCGTTCAGCCGCTGCGCGCAGGGCGAGCTGTCGGGCAAGGGCATCAGCTTCACCACCATCAACATGCCACTGGTGAAGACACCGATGATCGCGCCGACCAAGATGTACGACAGCGTGCCGACCTTGACCCCGGACGAGGCCGCCGACCTGGTGGTGAAGGGCATCATCGAGAAGCCCAGCCGGATCGCGACCCGCCTGGGCATCTTCGCGGCGGTGGTCAACGCGCTGGCGCCGAAGGCCTACGAGGCCGTGATGAGTACCGCGTTCGAGTTGTTCCCGGATTCGGCCGCGGCCAAGGGCGACAAGAAGGCGCTGCGCGACGAGGCGCCCAGCCAGGAGCAGATCGCCTTCGCCGCGCTGATGCGCGGGGTGCACTGGTAGGGCGCAGCCGGGGAGCAGGGGCCCGGCCGTTCCCGTTCATCATGGTTCGACAGGCTCACCACGAACGGGAACGCGCGCTCGCCATGAACGGGAATGGGGGCTCGCCACGAAGGGGGATGCGGGCTCACCGCGAACGGGGGTGTGGGCTTGTCCCGGACGCAGGGGGACAGGGTGCGGTGGGCGGAAGCTCGCGGGTTTACGATCCGCGTGGCCGGGCCGGCATCAGTAGGTGCGGCACTGCTTGAAGCGCACCGGCTTCTTGCTGCCGGCCGGCGGCTGTAGCTGCACGCGCGAGGCGGCCAGTTCCGGGTAGCGCTCCAGCAGCGGGCACAGTTCGCTCACCGGGTCGGCGTCCTCGCTGTTGAGGTACACCAGCAGGGTGGACTGGGTGGACCACAGCGCGCGGTCCACGCCAAACAGGGTGGAGATGGCGTTGGCGGTCTCGCGCCGGCGCTGTTCGAGCTGGGCCGGGTTGGTGGGGATCGCTTCCATCGCCATCGGCGCCTGCGCGGCAGCCTTGGCCTTGGCGATGACCGGCGGGGGCGGTGGCATGTCGTCGTCGGCCGCGCCGCCGGCCGGCAGCAGGGCCTGCGCCAGCCCCCACGCGAGCACGCCGATCACCGCCGCGCCGCCCCAGGCCAGCAGCGGGCCGCGTGCCTGCGCGCCGGCCTGGGCCGCGTTGGAACGGGGTTCCTCGGGATGGGCCACGTAGGGGCGCACCTCCGGCCACAGGCTTTCGCCGTCGATCAGTTCGATGTTCTGCTGCAGCGCCAGCCGGGTGGCTTCCTCGTCGAAGCGGCCCGGGGTGACCACGATCACCCGGGCGGCGCCGCGCAGGGTCGCGGACTTGGCCAGTCCCAGCAGGGCCGAGGCGCCCACCAGCGAGGCGGTGCCGTACTTGCTGGAGAGCAGGGCGCGCTCGCCGTCGCGCTCCAGCAGGATGTCGCTGCCGTTGGTGGGGATGCCGTCGGCCGGCATGCCGTCCTCGATCACCGGGTCGAAGCCGCGCGCATGCATCGCCTGCAGCACCAGCTTGGCGAACTCGCGCCAGTGCAGCTTGGCCAGCTGGTCGACGCCGCGCGGCTGCGGCTGGCTGGCCTGGCGCACGGCGCTGTTGCGCTGCAGCCAGTAGCCCAGTCCGAAGCCGGAGAGGACGAAGACGATCAGGGCGATGACGATGGCGATCATGCGAGGGCGAACAGGTTCGGGGGATGCAAGGGGCGTCACTATACGTCAGGGACGCGAAACGGGGCCGCGGACAGGCCATCGGCGCGGGATTCCCGGAAACGGGACTTCCGAAAAGATTGCATCCCGGAAAACGCGACGCCCCCGCGGGGCGGGGGCGTCGGGCATTGCGCGATGGGCTTACTGGGCCTGTTCGGCCGGGGCGGCCGGCTTGCTGGCCTTGGCCGCCTTGGGCGCGGGCTTGGTCGGTGCCTTGCGCGCGGCGGCGCCCGCGGCCTTCGCGGGCTTGCGCGCCGGCTTGGCGGCCTTGGCGGGCGTGCCGGCGGCCTTCTTCGCCGGGGCGGACTTGGCGGGTGCGCCGCCGCTGGCCTTGCGCACGGCCTCGGTCAGGCGCTCCACCCGCTCGCTCAGCGCGTGCAGGTCGTCGCGGCCGGGCACGCCCAGCTTCAGCAGCGCGCGCTGCACCCGCTCCTCGAACACCTTCTCCAGCTTGTCCCAGGTGTCGGCGGCGCGCTCGCGGGCCTGGCCGACCTGGCCTTCCACCGCATCGCGCACGGCATTGGCGCGGCTGCCGGCGAACTGGCGCGCGGTCTGCTCCAGCGACAGCCCATCGCGGACCAGGGTTTCGAACAGCTTGCCGCCTTCGGCCTGGGCGCGGGTGAAGGCGCCCATCCCGGCCAGCCAGATCTGCTGCGCAGACTCGGTGAGGCTCTTGGGGTTGAACGCGACATGCAGCTTGCCGGTGGCGCCGGCCTTGCCCTTGCTGCCGCCGGCCGGCTTGCTGCTCGGCTTGCGGGTGGTCTTGGCGGCGGTCTTCTTCAGCTTGGCCATGGTGGAGCCTCCCTGCGTCGATGGACGCGTGCGGTGTGGATTCCAGCGCAGGATCGACGCGGGGTCTAGAGCATTCACACCATGCGCCGGCGCAGGTCGTGCTCGAGGTCGTCCAGCGTGCGCGCCAGGCGGGCGGTGGTGGGGGTGGCGCGGCGCGCGTGCGGCAGGTGCGCGACGATCGAGCGCGGGCGGTCGGCGATCACGTCCTCGCGCAACTGGATGCCATGCCGGGCCAGCAGTGGCTCCAACTGCGCGCGCCGGCGGCGCAGGTCGGCCAGGGTGTTGCGGTAGGCAAGCTGCGAGATGCGGCGACGCGCCGAGAAGCTGAAGATGTTGGTGTAGAACAGCTCGCGGTCGCCGGCGTTCGGCTCGAACACCAGCTGGTCGATCCCCGGGTACTGCTGCGGATAGCGCGCCAGCCCGACCTGCATCCGCGATTGCAGCATGGTGCGCAGGGTCTGCGAGAGCACGCCCGGCAGCCCGCCCTGGGCGATCCGGCGGTCGCTGAAGCGGTGGGCCTCGGCCTGCGCCCCGGCATCGGTGGCGGGGTTGAACGGCACCAGCGGGTTGATCCCCAGCATCAGGTCGATCCCGCGGTCCAGCACCATCGAGGCATGCATGGTGCGGCGCAGGGCGCCGTCCACCACGTGGCGCACGCGGCCACGGCGGTCGCGCAGTTCCACCGGCGGGTACAGGCCGGGTAGGGCGGCGCTGGCCTGCACCGCGCGCGAGATCGGCACGTCGTCCCAGCCGGCGGCGCCGAAGCGCACGGTCTCGCCGCTGTCCAGGTCCACCCCGATCACGTACAGCGGGCGCCCAAGCGTGCGGAAATCGTTGCTGCGGCCGTGGCGGGTGAAGACCTCGCGCAGGAAGCGTTCCACCGCGTCGTTGTCGAACAGCCCGGTCGGCACCAGGCTGCCGGCGCGGGTCAGCAGGTCGGACCAGCGCGAATCGGTGCGCCCGGACCAGGCGTCGCGCAGCAGGCGCGCGGTGAGCCGCGGCAGCGAGGCGGCGCGCGCCAGGTATTCGCCCAGCGCCGGGCGCAGGAAGGTTTCCGGGCGGAAGCGCACGTCCGGGTCGTCGCCGGTGATGAAGATCCGGCACAGGGTCGCGGTGTCCATGCCGTTGGCCAGCCCGGCGGCGAAGAACGCGCCCGAGCTGACCCCGACGTAGCTGTCGAGGCGGGTCAGGTCGAGCCCATCGCAGGCTTCGTCCAGCGCGCGCAGCGCGCCCAGTTCGTACATCGCGCCGACCGGGCCGCCGCCGGCGATCGCCAGCCCGATGCGGGGCGGCTGGTGGGCGGGGCGCGGGGCGTGGGCGGCGTGCAGGGACAGCATGCGGGGGCAATCGACGGCGGAAACCGGGCAGCGGCGAGTGTATACCCTTGCGTATGGACTGTTGCGCCGGGCGCGCGCACGGCCCGACACTGGTGGCATGCCGTCTTCCCGTTCCGACCTGCAGGCGCGGCTGCAACGGCGCCTGCAGCTGCACCAGCGCCTGTACGACCCCGCCTGCGAGCCGCGCAACCGCCTGCCGTGGCTGCCGCGCCTGCAGCGCTGGCAGGCGCAACGGCTGGAACGGAGCTTCGCGGCCTTCCTGCGCGATCCGGCGCAGCGCCCGGCCGCCCGCTTCTTCCTCACCGACGTGTACGGCGACCGCGATTTCCGCCAGCGCGATGCCGATCTTGCGCGGGTGCTGCCGATGATGCAGCGGCTGCTGCCCGAGCCCTTGCTGCAGACGCTGGCGGATGCGATCGCGCTGGCGGCGCTCAGCCATGCCTTCGATCTGCGCATGGCGCAGGCGCTGGACACTCTGGTGCCGGCCGGGCGCGGGCTGGATGCGGACCTGTATGCGCAGGCCTATCGCCGGGTCGGGCATCCGCGCCTGCGCGCGCGCCAGATTGCGCTGATCGCGGAGGTCGGCGGCGGCCTGGCCGCGGCGCTGCGGATGCCGGGCGTGGGTCGCCTGCTGCGGTTGTCGCGGTTGCCGGCGCGCGCGGCCGGGTTGGGCGAACTGCAATCGTTCCTCGAGCGTGGCTTCGAGGCGTTCGCCGCGCTGGGCGATGCGCAGGCCTTCCTGGAACGCATCCGCCACTCGGAAACCCGGGTGATGCAGTGCCTGTTCGCGGGCGACCCGACGCCGTTCGAGCCGGCCTGACGGATCGTGCCGGTACCCGTTCCGGGCGGTCGATCCGCGGTGGTTTCAGCGTGCCCCGAACACCAGCAGCGCCCACAGCCCCGCGGCCAGCAGCAGGGCCACGACCAGCAGCCACGGCACGCGCCGGCTCCAGTGCGGGAGCGGGGCGGGCGGGGCATCCGCGGTCGGCAGGGATCGCAGGCTGGCCACCGCGGCCGCCGACGGCGGCGGGCCTTCCAGCACGAAGCGGTGGCGACCGCCGAACACCAGCTGGTCGCCCGCCTGCAGCACCGCCTGGCGCACCGCGCTGCCGTTCACCAGCACCTCGGCCGCGGTCTGGTGCAGCAGCGGCTGGCCGTCCACCAGTTCCAGCACGGCATGCTCGGGGGTGATGCCGTGGCCGTCGATGCGCAGGTCGGCGCGCGCGCTGCTGCCGATCCGGCGCGGTTTTTCCAGGCTCAGGCTGCGGCCGTGGTGGTCGCCGCCGATCCCGCGCAGCACCAGCCGCAGCGAGCCCTCGCCGGGGCGCGCCGGGGAGGCCGGCAACGGCTGTTCCTCGCGCGTGCCGACGAGCAGCAATTCCTGGCCATCGATGTGGATGCTGTCGCCGGCGCGCAGCATGGCCAGCTGCTGCACCGGGCGGCCGTTGACGTGGATGCCGCGCGTACCCGGCGCCACCGTCATCCAGATGCCGCGGCGGTCATGGCAGAGCTGCAGCAGCCACGGGCCATCGCTGGCCACCGGGGCCAGCCCGGCGCCCTGGCGCGCGAGTGCATGCACGCCGGTGTCCAGCGGCAGGTCGGGGCGGGAGTCGTCGCAGAAGCGCAGGCGCAAGGCAGTCATCGCCGCGCAATCTAGCATGCAGGCGCGCGGTTTCCGCCCTCGCGCGGGCCTGCGCGGGCGGTTGTCGCGGCCCGCGGGCTGCCGGCAGAATGCGGCACCAGCCACGTTCGCAGAGCCGCCATGTCCCGCATCGATATCCGCCACGCCCACGCGCTGTCCAAGGCCCAGGCCCGCAAGGCGGTGGAAGAGGTGGCGCGCAAGCTGCAGGAGCGCTTCGAGGTGGACTGCGCCTGGCAGGGCGATGCCCTGCATTTCTCGCGCTCCGGGGTGGACGGGCAGATCCACGTGCACGCCAAGCTGGGCTTCCTCGCGGCGATGTTCAAGGAGCCGATCGAGGCCGAGATCCGGCGCGTGCTGAAGGAGAAGTTCTAGGGCGCACGCGGCCCGCGGGCGGTTGGCGCCGGCAACGCGCCGGGACCAGCGCGCCGGTTCTGGCGTGATGCCCGCGCGTCATGCGCGGTTTCCGCCGCAACTGTCGGCGCAAGC
Organism: Thermomonas sp.; assembly: GCA_046313655.1. Taxonomy (GTDB): domain Bacteria; phylum Pseudomonadota; class Gammaproteobacteria; order Xanthomonadales; family Xanthomonadaceae; genus Thermomonas. Next base: position 6,361 of record JBKBXH010000010.1, read on the forward strand.
GTGTTGCGCTGCGGCATACTGCCACGCCACCCCTTCCCGCGGAGCCCGTCCGAATGTCGCGCGCCTACAACTTCAGTCCCGGCCCGGCGATGCTGCCCGAGCCGGTGTTGCGGCAGGCGCAGGCCACGATGCTGGAGTACGCCGATGCCGGCGCCTCGATCCTCGAGATCAGCCACCGCGGCCCGGAGTTCCTCGCGGTGGCCCGCCAGGCCGAGGCCGACCTGCGCACGCTGCTGGCGATCCCCGACGACTACGCGGTGCTGTTCACGGCGGGCGGCGCAACCACGGTGCAGGCGCTGCTGCCGCTGAACTTCGCCGCGCCCGGCCAGGCCTGCGACTACGTGGTCAGCGGCCACTGGGGCAAAACCGCGCTGAAGCAGGCCGCGTCTTGCGTGGAGGCGCGCATCGCCGCCAGCAGCGAGGACGGCGGTTTCCGCGACGTGCCGCCGCGCGAACAGTGGCGGCTCTCGCCGGACGCGGCCTACGTCCACGTCACCGCCAACGAGACCATCCACGGCGTGGAATGGCGCGACATCCCGGATGCGGGCGACGTGCCGCTGGTCGCGGATTTCAGTTCCTCGATCGCCTCCGGGCCGATCGACGTGCGCCGCTTCGGGGTGATCTACGCCGGGGCGCAGAAGAACCTCGGGCCGGTGGGCATCACCGTGGTGATCGTCCGCCGCGACCTGCTGGAGCGCGCCGGCCAGCCGCGTGCGCCGATGCTGGACTACCGCGCCCAGCTGGCCGCCGAGTCGATGCTCAATACACCGCCCAGCTGGAACTGGTACGTGCTGGGCTTGACCGTGCGCTGGATGCTGGACGAAGGCGGCGTGGTCGAGTTCGCGCGCCGCAACGCGCGCAAGGCGGCGCTGCTGTATGCCGCCATCGACGGCTCCGGCGGCTTCTACCGCAACGAGGTGGCGCCGGCCGCGCGCTCGCGCATGAACGTGCCGTTCTTCCTGCCCGATCCGGCATTGGACGCGGTGTTCCTGGCGGAGGCGAAGCAGGCCGGGTTGGTGGCGCTGAAGGGCCACCGCGTGCTGGGCGGGATGCGCGCCTCGCTCTACAACGCGATGCCCGAGGCCGGCGTGCAGGCGCTGGTCGATTTCATGCGGGAGTTCCAGGCGCGCCATGGCTGAGAAGAAGACCACCCGGCGGCCCGCGCCGTCCAAGGCCGCGACGAAGCCGCGCAAACCGGCACGCGCCAAGGCCGATGTCACGGCCGATGCCCCGGCCGATGCCCCGGCCGGGCTCGACCTGGCGCAGGTGCGGGCGCAGATCGACGGCATCGACCAGCAGATCCAGGCGCTGATCGCCGAGCGCGCGCGCTGGGCGCGCCAGGTCGGCAAGGCCAAGGGCAAGCTCGCCGCGGCCGTGGATTACTACCGCCCCGAGCGCGAGGCGCAGGTGCTGCGTCGGGTAGTGGACCGCAACGACGGCCCGCTGGCGGACGAGGTGCTGGTGCGGCTGTTCCGCGAGGTGATGTCGGCCTGCCTGGCCCAGCAGGAGCCGCTGAAGATCGGCTACCTCGGCCCGGAGGGCACCTTCAGCCAGCAGGCGGCGCTCAAGCACTTCGGCTATTCCGCGCACGGCCTGCCGCTGGGAAGCATCGAGGAGGTGTTCCAGGAAGTGACCGCCGGACATGCCGATTTCGGGGTGGTGCCGGTGGAGAACTCGGGGCAGGGCACCATCCAGGTGACGCTGGACATGTTCCTGACCTCGCCGCTGCGGATCTGCGGCGAGGTCGAGCTGCGGGTGCACCAGCACCTGCTCTCGCGCAGCGGCCGGATCGAGGACATCGAGCGCATCTACGCGCATCCGCAGGCCTTCGCGCAGGCCGCCGGCTGGCTGCGCACGCACCTGCCGCGCGCCGAAAAGATCCCGGTGTCCAGCAATGCCGAGGGCGCGCGCCGCGCGCGCCATGCCGACGATGCCGCGGCGAGCGCCGGCGAGTCGGCCGGGCTGGCGTACGGGCTGAAGCGGGTGGCCGGGCCGATCGAGGACCGCAGCGACAACACCACCCGCTTCCTGGTGATCGGCCGCCAGCCGTTCCCGCCCTCGGGCAACGACCGCACCTCGCTGCTGGTATCGATCCGCGACCGCCCCGGCGCGCTGTACGGGGTGCTGGAACCGCTGGCGCGGCGCGGCATCAGCATGAGCCGGATCGAATCGCGCCCGGAGCACGGCGGCAAGTGGCAGTACGCGTTCTTCATCGACGTGGCCGGCCATTGCGACGAGGCGCCGCTGAAGGACGCGCTGGACGAGATCACCGCGCAGGGCGATGCGCTGCGGGTGCTGGGTTCCTATCCGGTGGCGATCGCATGATGGATTTCGAGGCACTGGCGCAGCCGGGCATCCGCGGCCTGCGTGCCTATGATCCCGGCCACGACCTGGTGGCGCTGCGGCGCGCGGCCGCCGCGCCGCTGCTGGAACTGGGCTCGAACGAGAACCCCCACGGGCCCAGCTCGCGCGCGCGCCAGGCGGCGACCGACGCGCTGGCCGCCGCCCATGTCTATCCCGATCCGCTGGGTGGCGACCTGAAGCGCGCGCTGGCGCGCCATCATGGCGTCGAGGCCGCGCAGGTGCTGCTGGGCAACGGCTCGCATGAATTGCTGATGCAGCTGGCGCAGGTGTTCGCCGGTGCGGGCGACGAGGTGCTGGCCTCGCAGTACGGCTTCGCGGTGTATGCGCTGGCGGCGCAGGCGGCCGGCGCGACGCTGCGGCTGGCCCCGGCCCTGCCGCGCGACCATGCGATGCCGCGCGGGCACGACCTCGACGCGCTGCGCGCCGCGATCACGCCGCGCACCCGGCTGGTGTACCTGGCCAATCCGAACAACCCCACCGGCACCTGGTATTCCGGCGAGGCGTTCGACGCCTTCCTGGCGGCCGTGCCGGCCGACGTGCTGGTGGTGGTGGACGAGGCCTATGCCGAGTATGTGGACGCGCCGGACTGGGCCTCGGCCGTGCCGCTGCTGGCGCGGCACCCGAACCTGGTCGTCACCCGCACCTTCAGCAAGGCCTTCGCGCTGGCGGGGCTGCGGGTGGGCTACGCGCTGGCGCATCCGGGGCTGCTGGCGGTGATGGAGCGCGTGCGCGAGAGCTTCAACGTCAACGCGCCGGCGCTGGCCGCGGCGGAAGCGGGACTGAGCGACACGGCCCATTTGCAGGCCGCGGTGGAGGCCAACCGCGGCCAACGGGAGGCGCTGGCCGTCGCACTGCGCGCGCGCGGGCTGGCGGTGGCGCCGTCGCAGACCAATTTCCTGCTGGCGGAGTTCGGTGAGGCCACGGCCCGCATCGAAGCCGGGCTGCGCGCGCGCGGCGTGATCCTGCGGCCGATGGGCGGCTACGGCCTGGGCGACTGCCTGCGGATCACGGTGGGCACGGCGGACGACAACGCGCGGCTGCTGGCCGCGCTGGACGAGGTGATGGCGTGAGCGTGATGCACGAACCCCAGGCATGGACGGCGCGCGCGGGCAGCCCGCTGCGCGGGACGCTGGCGATTCCGGGCGACAAATCGGTGTCGCACCGGGCGGTGATGCTGGCCGCTCTGGCCGACGGCACGTCCACCATCGACGGCTTCCTGGAAGGCGAGGACACCCGCGCCACCGCGGCGATCTTCGCGCGCCTGGGCGTGCGCATCGAGACGCCCTCGCCTTCGCGCCGGATCGTGCACGGCGTCGGCATCGACGGCCTGCAGGCGTCCGATGGCCCGCTGGACTGCGGCAACGCCGGCACCGGCATGCGCCTGCTGGCCGGCCTGCTGGCGGCGCAGCGCTTCGATTCGGTGCTGGTGGGCGATGCCTCGCTGTCGAAGCGGCCGATGCGCCGGGTCACCGTGCCGCTGGCGGCGATGGGCGCGCGCATCGACACCGAGGATGGCGGCACGCCGCCGCTGCGCATCCATGGCGGGTGCGCATTGGCCGGCATCGACCACACGCTGGAGGTCGCCAGCGCGCAGGTGAAATCGGCGCTGCTGCTGGCCGGGCTATATGCTAGCGGCGAGACCGTGGTGCGCGAGCCGCACCCGACCCGCGATTACACCGAGCGCATGCTGGCCGCGTTCGGCGTGGATATTGCGTTTGCGCCCGGCATCGCCCGCCTGCGCGGCGGCCAGCGCCTGCGCGCGACCGACGTGGCGGTGCCGGCGGATTTCTCGTCGGCGGCGTTCTTCCTGGTGGCCGCCAGCATCGTGCCCGGGTCCGAGCTGCGGCTGCGGCAGGTGGGCCTGAACCCGCGCCGCACCGGCCTGCTGAGCGCACTGCGGAGGATGGGCGCGGACATCCGCGAGGAGCATCCGGCCATCCACGGCGGCGAGCCGGTCGCCGATCTGGTGGTGCGGCACGCACCATTGCGCGGGATCGAGGTGCCCGAGGCGCGTGTGCCGGACTTGATCGACGACTTCCCGGCGCTGTTCGTGGCCGCCGCCTGCGCCGACGGGCCAACCGTGGTGCGCGGCGCGGCCGAGCTGCGGGTGAAGGAATCCGATCGCCTGTCCGGGATGGCCGCCGGCCTGCGCGCGCTGGGGCTGCGGGTGGACGAGACCGCGGACGGCGCCACGATCCACCCGGGCGCGCTGCAGGGCGGGGCGGTGGACAGCCATGGCGACCACCGTATCGCGATGGCGTTCGCGGTCGCCGCCCAGCGCGCGGCGGGCACGGTGCGGATCGACGACGTGGCGAACGTCGCCACCTCGTTCCCCGGGTTCGACGCGCTGGCGCGGCAGGCGGGCTTCGGGCTGGCCTGAGCCGCCGTGCTCAGGCCGCCGCGTCCAGCGGCGGCAGCTGCGCCTCGACCGCGGCGTCCAGCGCCGCCCAATCCACCTGCGCGAGGGTTGCGATGCCGCGGGTGGCGGCCTGCAGCAGCCCGCGCTGCACCTCGCTGCGGTGCAGCGCCAGCGCGTACGGGATGCGCATGAAGGAGACCATCGCGTAGTGCGGGACGAAACGCCCGGGGTGGCGGCCCTGCAGGGCCAGTTCCAGTTCACGCTGCAGCAGGTAGTCGGCGTCGTCCACCCGGTCGCGCATCTCGATGTAGTTCTCCAGCGCCATTTGCTGGATCGCCGCCGCGTTCGGCTTGCGCTCGACCTCGAACGCGGCGAACGCCTCGGCCAGCGTCGGGGCGCGTTCGAGGTGGTCGGCCAGCGCCACGCAGTCCTCGAACGCGCAGTTCATGCCTTGGCCGTGGAACGGCACCATCGCGTGCGCGGCATCGCCCAGCAGCACCGCGCGCCCGCCCAGGTGCCAGCGGTCCAGGTACAGGGTGGCGAGGTTGCCGACCGGGTTGGCCTCGTAGTCGTGGCGCAGGGCAGGAATCAGCGGCAGGGTGTCGGGGAACTGTTCGCCGAACAGCGCCAGCGCGTCGTCCCCGGTTTGCACCGTCTCGAAGCTGGGGTACGCGCCGCGGTGCGGCATGAACAGCGTCACCGTGAAGGTGCGTTCGTCGTTGGGCAGGGCGATGCACATGTAGTGCCCGCGCGGCCAGATGTGCAGGGCGTTCGGCTCGATCCGGAAGCCGCCATCGGCGGCCGGCGGGATTTCCAGTTCCTTGTAGCCGTGGTCCAGCCATTCGGTGCGCTCGCCCAGCGGCTGCACCTTGGCCATCTGCGCGCGCAGCATCGAACCGGCCCCGTCGGCGCCGATCAGGGCGTGGAACGGCCGCGCCACCGCGTGGCCGTGGTGGCGGAACGCGGCCAGGCCGGCGTCGAAATCCACCTGCTCCAGCGCGTGGTCGAAGTGCAGGCGCGCGCCGTGCGACTCGGCGATGTCCAGCAGCATCAGGTTGAGCTCGCCGCGGTTGATCGACCAGATCACCTCGGAATCGTCGCGCCCGTAGCGCTGCAGGCCGGGCGTGCCCTGCAGCGGATGCACGAAGCGGCCGCGCATCATCACCGCCTGCTGCAGCACCGCGCCGTCCGCGTCGGCCTGGCGCAGCGCGTGCAGGCCGCGCTCGGCCAGCGCCAGGTTGATCGAACGCCCGCCGGCATAGCCTTCCACGCGCGGGTCGCCGCGCCGCTCGAACACGTCCACCGACCAGCCGCGCCGGGCCAGCAGGATGGCCAGCAGGGCACCGGCCAGGCCGCCGCCGACGATGGTCAAATGCTCGTCATTCCCGCGCATGCGGGAATCCAGCTTTTCCGATGTCATGGGTGTCCCCGATTATCTTCGGCCGCAGGTCTTTCCATGCTGGATTCAGGGATTCGATGAGCCGTGTTTTCCAGGCGCGATTCCATTTCTTCAGTTGCTTCTCGTGCTGAATTGCCGATTCCATCGAATCGTGTTGCTCGTACCAAACGAGATGCTCGACTCCGTACCTTTTGATGAAACCGTCAGCGACATGGTTTCGATGCTGCCACGTTCTTGCAATCAGATTGCTGGTCATGCCGATGTTGGAGAGTGCCTTGATAGTGGCTTGCGAGGATGTAGACGGCAGGTTGCTTCATTGTTTCCAGGCAAGATCACAAGCTGGATGCCCGCCTTCGCGGGCATGACGATCAAGTGCGCCATTCCCGCACGGTACGCGCGAAGCGCAGCACGTCGGCGAAGCGGGTGTACAGCGGCACCGGCGAAACGCGGATCACGTCGGGCTCGCGCCAGTCGCCCAGCACGCCGCGCGCGGCCAGGAACTCGAACAGGGCGCGGCCGCGGTCGCGGCCACCGCGCACCCGCAGCGACAGCTGGCAGCCGCGCTGCGCGGGATCGCGCGGGGTCAGCACCTGCAGCACGTCGCCCAGGCCGGTGTCGATCAACTGCTCCAGGTAGCCGGTGAGGCGTTCCGACTTCGCGCGCAGGGCCGGCATCCCGGCGCGGTCGAACAGCGCCAGCGAGGCGCGCAGCGGCGCCAGCGCGAGGATCGGCGGATTCGACAGCTGCCAGCCGTCGGCGCCGGGCGTGGGCAGGAACTGCGGGCCCATGCGGAAGCGGCTGGCCGCATCGTGCCCCCACCAGCCGGCGAAGCGCGGGCGGTCGCTGTGCGCGTGGCGCTCGTGCACGAAAGCGCCGGCCACCGCGCCGGGACCGGCATT